>JBBFLL010000018.1:0-50366 GCA_037479045.1 Brevinematales bacterium
AATGACAAAGCCGAGACCGCTTCAGCATTAATACCAGGTGCAAGTACTACAGGACCATGGCCAGATTCTCAACTTACTCCATCAGGAAAATTTGTTAAACAAAAAATTATGGCAAATGTTAAATAATATTTTAAAGGCATTGCACAAATGTGCAATGCCTTTATTTTTTAAAAAAGTTTTAAAAACTTGATTTTTAATTCATAAAAAAATATAATAATTGAGGAGAAATATATGACAAAATTATCCCTTCTCGGTAGCATTTTAATAATTCTTTCTGTCTTTATGATTGGATTTATCAATCAAAGTTTTAAAGTGGATAAATTCAAAAAAGAAGGAACAGAAGGAAAAGCAAGAATCATTAAAAAATACAAAAAAGAAACTTCAAAAAGATGGGGAAATCCCACTATTAACACTACATCAGGTCGTTATTCTTATATAAGAAAATCAGATTATTACTATGATGTGATTTTATTCAAATACGATGAAGAGGCTCAACAAAAACAATCAAAGTTTAAATTGCCCAAGATTTTAACATTAAAAGAAACTCTCACTACTACAATTCCAGTCGATAAATCAATCTATGACAAGTATGAAGTTGGTGAGGAAATAGAGATAGTTTATTTAAAAGACAATTCTGTAATTTCTAAAGAAATGCTTAAATCCTTGTTATATATAAATCCATTAACTGGAATTATAATAACAATTATTATGTTTGTTTCTGGAGTTTTGTTGATTATCTTAAAAAAATAAATTTATGAGGAGATAAATATGAAAAAAATTCTTATTTTAATACCATTTGTGTTGATTTTCTCGTTCTCGTGTGCCAAAAAGTTAACTGAACAGGGTGTAAGAAAATACATCTATTCAAAATACTCAAATTATAGCAAAGAAGATATTAAAATCGAAAAAATTGATAACTTTTACTTCGTTTATACGACTGAAAACCTTAAATTAGATTTATACAAAGTTTCTGATAAGATTGAATTAGTGAATACATTTGAATTTGATGATGGCTTATTCAATAAGATTTTAAATATATCTTTGAGTAATATTGCTGAAAACGAAAATCCGGAATTGATAATTGAATTATGGAACGATGGCGGACAATCCTATTCAAGAATTGATGTAATTGTTTTTTCTGATATAACAAATAAAAATGCAAAAAAAGTATTTGAAATTACAAAAGAAGAATTCTCTTCTGGAGTAAACGAAAATGATGAACTTGAAAGTGATATTATTCATCAACTTGAGATTGAATTTAAAAATAATTCTATAATTGCTTCTGGAATATACAACAGAGAAAAAAATCAAAAACTCACTTTCATATGGTCAGACAAAGAAAACAAATTTATAAAAACAAAGTAGATTTTTTAACTTAAAATTATTATAATTAATATATGAGTGAATACGTAATATTGATTACAACTACTGATAAAAAAGAAGAAGCAGAAAAACTGACAAAGGAATGTTTAGAAAAAAAACTTGCTGCCTGTGCTCAAATTTTTGAGATAAACAGCCAATACTGGTGGAATGGAAAAATAGAAAACGCAATAGAGTATAGAATTGAATTTAAAACAACAAAAACTAAATCAAGAGAGCTTAAAAAGTTCATTAAATCAATTCATTCATATCAAACACCAGAGATTATAAAAATTCAGATTGTTGGTGGTGACAAAAATTATTTAAAATGGCTCAAAAACTCCTTAAAATGAGGCAAAAATGAACCTTAATTTCAAAAAAATTGAACTTTCAGATAAAAAAATAATAGATAATTATTTCAGTACTTATCATCCAAAAATATCAGAATACACATTTACCAATCTTTTTATGTGGAGTGATGTAAGAAATATAAGATGGTCAAAAATCCTTGATGGGCTGGTTTTTCTGGGTGAAAAAGATAATGAAAGCTATTTTTTTCCACCTATAGGTGTGAAAGATTGTGAAAAAGCCTTTGATAATCTTATAGATTACGCTATTAAAAATAATATCAAGACAATCTCTCTTGTCCCAGAATATCAAATTAAGTTCGTTAAAAACAAGGGGTTAAAAATTATTCCAGACAGGGATAATTTTGACTACATTTATAAAGCTGAAAAACTTGCTTTTCTCAAAGGGTGGAGACTTGATGGAAAGAGAGGATTTATCAAAAAATTCAAAGAAAATTACAATTTCATCTATCGAAAATTTGAACTCAATGATAAAAAAAATTGCATAGCCTTATTTGAAAAATGGATGGAAGGTAAAGAGGATTTTAACCTTGCCAGTGATGAATATAAAAGTTTCCTTAAATTCATTGGAAATTTTGAAAATCTTAATGCAAATGGTGGAATAATAGAAGTAGAAAGCAAACTTGTTGCATTTGAGTTTGGCGAACCTCTCGATGATACAACGTTTGTAATACACTTTGAAAAGGCAGACATTTCTTACACTGGTAGTTTTCAGATTATAAACCAGCAGTATGTAGAGCATGAAATTTATCCTCATTACAAATTCGTAAATAGAGAACAGGATATGGGTGTAGAAGGACTACGAAAAGCAAAGTTAAGCTACGCACCATTCAAACTATTGAAAAAATATGAAATTATCATTAAAGATTGACCTTTAAAAAATAAGCACTATAATATTAAAGAGGATTTAAGATGCCACCTAATATCAGATTAACAGAAGAACAAATAAAAATCATAAAAAAGGTAGCTACTGAAATTTTCGGTGAAGATGTAAAGGTTGTGCTATTCGGTAGCAGAACAGATATTAATAAAAAAGGTGGGGACATAGATCTATATCTTATTACCAATCAAAAAGATAACTTGTTTAAAAAAGAACTTTCTTTCAGAACAAAATTACAACTTTTGCTTGGTGAACAAAAGATTGATGTTATAATACAAAGTGATACATCAAGAGACATAGAACAGACTGCTTTAAAAAATGGAGTAGAATTATAAAAGAAGCGATCAATATTATAGTAGAAAAACTCCCTTACCTTAAAAATCTTCTTCTTCAACTTAAATTAGAAATCAGCTATTGAATAACAATATTTCTTCACTCTTTTCTGAAAGAACATCTTTTAACTTATCAATATTATCAGTTTTAAAGCCATAAAATCTTCCATTTACAGTAATGAAATGTCTTGCTTTTTTAATAATTACCCCCATCTTTTCAAGAGAAAATATATCAATATATGATTTTTTTCTTATTTCAATTATTTTCCTTGCAGAAACCAAACCTATACCCGGAACTCTAATAAGCTCATCAAATGATGCCCTTGTAATTTCGATTGGAAAAAATTCAATATTTTCAATAGCCCACTTTGTTTTGGGATCAATATCAAGAGCCAAGTTTAAACCGGGTTTTATAATTTCCTCAAGTGAAAAATGATATACTCTCATAAGCCAATCCGCCTGATACAATCTCCTTTCTCTCAAAGGCAAATTTTTATCCGGTGGATTAAGATTATTATTAATATTCTCAAAAGCAGAGTAGTAAACTCTTTTCATACTAACTTTTTTATATAAATTTTCTGAAAGTTTTAAAATTTGAAAATCGTTGTCAGAAGTAGCCCCAACAATAAGTTGAGTTGTCTGTCCCTTTTTATATCTATTCTCAAGAATCTTATTATGAATATAGATCATTGGATTCAAAAGAAACTCTTCCTTTTTCTGTGGACATAGCTTATGAAGCCCGCTTAAATTTGGTATTTCAAGATTAACACTCACCCTATCAGCATATTTAATAGCTTCATTGATAAGAAATTCACTACAACCCGGCATAATCTTAAGGTGAATATACCCATTATAATCATACTCAATCCTCAGTTTCTTAATAGCATTTAACATTAACTCCATTGTAAAATCTGGACTTTTCAAAACACCAGAACTTAAGAATAAACCATCTATCAAGCCCTTGTTATAATAAGTCTTAGTTAATTCACAAATTTCGCTGGCAGTAAAAATCACCCTCTTAACATCATTTGATTTTCTATTTACACAATATGCACAATCATACTCACAATAATTGGTGAGTAATATCTTAAGAAGAGAATAATGCCCCCCATCTCCACAAGAACTTCTGTATACACCCGGCATTATTCTCTCTTCTTTCCCTCCTCCACAAGAAGAATCATATCGGGAAGAAACCCCAAGTATTGAAAGTTTTTCAAGAATAGTCATTATTTAAAAAGAAAAAATTTATTTCTCTCCTCTTCTATTTTTATAATTAATTCAAGTAAAGAATCAACACTAACATCATAACTAACATTTTGAACTTCTGTTAATAAATTAGCAAGATCTTCATTTATTGTATCCTTATTTGCAATAATATTCTGTTCCATTGCAACATAATAATTCATAACCCTCATATGGGCATTTTGTTCATAAGAAACATATTGCCACTTATATGGTTTTGAAAATACCTTTTTACCTTCCTTATCAAAAATAAGGATTCTCCATTCTGGTTCCAATTCAAATGAACCACTCAATCTTAAAAAATATGGTATCTTAAAGCTAACGATTCTTCCAATAAAAACCATATAATAATCTGCATCAATCTTACTATTTAAAAAATTCATACAATCTTCATCAATCATATAAACAAAATTAGTCATTTTTTCATACTGAACTTTTCGTTTAGAATCAGAAGAATCAAAAACAGGAATAAATCCTGGCATATGAGCATAAGATTCAATACCAGCTTTTTTCATCTTTTCCTTAAAAACTTTTACCTCGTTTGTATCATATGAGTTAACAAAAATTTTTTTGCGATTCTCTGGTGTTAAAGATTTAAACATTACAATTGTTGGAATAAAAGGATTGGAATATGGCACCGTATACTTGTAATTCCCATCATTCCAGCTAGCAGCAGGATCTACTAACAAAGTTCCAACATATGCAACCTTGCCTTTCAAAGTTAAATTGAGGTTAATATTGTCATTTTTAACAAATTTTTGATAAGTACAGGAAAACAGCCCCACCATAAAAAAATAACTAAACATTCTCAAAAGTTTCATAAATCACCCCCTTTTCTATTTTTTCTATAAAATTAAAAAAGCAATCCAACATTTAAAATAAAATTAAAATGAGTAAAAGTAACATTTTTATCCAAACTATCATAAAAATTCCTAAGAGATTTTGAAAAATACAAATTATTAAATGAATAACCAATTGAAAAACCTAATATTATAGGTGCACCTATAAGACTTATACCTATCTCTGGATATATCTGATAACCATTGAAACTAAACTTTTCAGGAGAAACAGAAACACCAAGCTCTTTTTTTAAATAATCTATTAATGAAGGATAAGGTATTAAATCTCCAAAAATATATCCTCCTTTCAAAGCAATGAATAAATCAAACATACCTCCAACAATAATAAAATGATAACCTACGCCAGTACCTAATAAATGAGCTTGTATTAAATCACCTTTAAACGAAATCTTTTCATATGTTTCACCATCTCCAACCGATACTTCTTCATTTAAAAAATATGGAGAATAAAAAACATATATTCCAAACCTTTTGATTAAATATTGTAAACTTATATCAACGGGCAATCTACTAACAAGAGGTTTTCCTTTACTAACACTTCCATCACTATAAGAAACAGATAATTCCCATGAATCTCTCTCTTTTTGCATCAATTCACCTGAAAATCCACCAGAACCTATAAAACCATAATTTAAAAGAAAGTTATAATCATCAAAACTTTTTCTTCTTTCATCAGAAAATGAAAAAGAAGAAATCAAAATTAATAAAATAATTAAGATTTTTCTCATATAAATCCTCCTTGTAAAAATTATAAAATTCTCAATAAGAATTGTCAAAATTTTTATTATAAGTTAGAAATATGTTATAATATATTATGAATGAAAAGATGAAACAATATGTAGAGGAACTCCTCTTATGGAACAAAAATTTTAATCTCATTGGAAGGTCAACTGAAGAAGAAATATGGAACATACATATAGAAGATAGCCTTGAAATACTTCCATTCCTAAAGAAAGAAAACTATAATACAATAGTTGATATAGGAAGTGGGGGAGGACTTCCTGCTATTCCACTTTCAATAATGCTACCTGAAAAACATTTTTACCTCACAGAAGTTAACACAAAAAAACTTGCCTTCTTGACTTTTGTCGTAAAAAAACTTAAATTAAACATAAGTGTGATTAACATAAACGAAGGCTTTTTACTCAATGAAGAATGTCTTGTTTTATCAAGAGCATTCTCAAGCCTCAAGAATATTAAAAAATGGGAAGAGAAATATCTTTTAAATCCAGTTAAAACCTTTGTTATGAAAGGAAGATTAGAAAAAATAGAAGATGAACTTGATGAAGCAAAAATTGTAAGTTATGAAATAATCAAACTTAAAAAGGGACATCTTGTTATTTTTTGAGTTGGAGCAAAATTATGGAATACTTTATAGCTTTAGTCGGAGGGATTTTAACTTTTCTTTCTCCCTGCATTCTACCTTTGATACCAGTGTATTTAGCATACATTACTGGTTTATCAGTAAAAGAATTAAAAGATAATCAAAAGGGAAGTAATATTTTAATAAATTCAATATTTTTTGTTCTTGGTTTTACACTTGTATTCAGTATATTTGCAGTTTTACTTTTTATTCTCTCTCTCGGATTAAGTGGGTTTAAAATCTGGTTTTCAAGGATTGGTGGTTTAATTGTAATACTGTTTGGACTTCATTTAACAGGCATCCTTAAACTTAATTTTCTTAACTTTCAATTAAAAGCAGAAATAAAACCAAAAACCTCAGGTATTTTAAGTTCTTTCCTTTTAGGAGTTGCTTTTGGAGGTGGCTGGACACCCTGTGTAGGACCAATATTAAGTGGAATCCTTATGATGTCAACTCAATCAGACAAAATAATAAATGCAATAGTGCAACTAATTCTTTACTCACTTGGAATTGGAATCCCATTCATTTTAACTGCAGTATTCTTAAACAAAATGATAACAATATTCAACTTTTTCAAAAAACATTCAAAAATCATCGAAATAATAAGTGGTATCTTTTTGATAATCTTAGGAATACTCATAATTACGGGCTGGATAAATTTACTATCTTCTTATTTCTCAAAGCATCTTTTCTTCTTGAACAATATAGAAGAAAACTTGATTAAATAATATATTTTTTCTTTACCATATTTCAGTTTTATTATATAATAACTATTATGTATTATATTAAGATTATTAATTTATCTTTATCAACTAAGAATCTTAAAAATAACATAACTGACGAATTTATATTTGAAAAAATAAATCTCAATATATCAAAAAATGAGATCTTCGGTATTTTAGGCCCTTCTGGAAGTGGTAAAACACTTCTATTGAAAACGATTGCAGGACTTATAAAACAGGATAGTGGAGAAATATATAAAAATGGAGAAGAAATAAGTCTTTTGCAACCTGATAAAAGAAATGTTGCAATGGTTTTTCAAGAAATTGCACTCTATCCACACCTCAAAAATATTGAAAATATAGAATTTCCTTATGTTCTTCATCACCAGAAAGAAAATATTGATGCCGAAATAGTAAAACAAATAAGCGAAATGCTAAACATAGATGAGGAAAAAATCTTATCAAAAAAGCCAAAATTTTCTTCACTTGGAGAAAGGCAAAGGGTTGCAATAGGAAAAGCATTGCTTGCCTTACCCGATATACTTTTGCTTGATGAACCTTTCTCAAACATAGAAATGAACTTAAGAACCTCTATAAAACATAAACTTAAAAAATTTTTGAAGCAACATAATATTACCACAATATATGTATCTCACAACCAGCTTGAAATGGGAACATTTGCTGATAAAATTGCTGTACTTGCAGAAAAAAGAATACAACAAATAGCAACATATGAAGAATTATATAATGACCCAAAAACCCTATTTGTATCTCTTTATATAGGTGAGATTCCAGCAAACTACTTATGTGATGAAGAAGTTAATTCTTTAACTTGTGGAAAAATTTCTTACTTTTTATCTATAAGACCTGATGAATGTTCAACTGTTGAAATAGAAAATTCAATAAAATTAAGTGGGAAAATAACAGCTATAGAACCATTTATTCAAGAAGGTAAGAAATTATATTTTATTGAATTTAATAGAAAAAATTTTGGCATACTTTTACCAGATAGCTTTGATAAAAAAATAAATGAATCCTTAGATATCTACATACCCTTAAAAAAGGCAAAATTTTTTGAGAAAAATAAAAATACAGAATTGATAGAAAGAATATATAACTTATGGTAATCTATGATTATTAAAAATGGAATATTATTTAACACAAAACCAGCTATCGATGGCCAAAAAGTTGACATAAAGATTGAAAATTCAATTGTTAAGAAAATAGCCTTAGAAATTTCTCCCACAAAAGAAGAAAAAATTATTGACGCAAAAAATCTATATATCGTTCCAGGTCTTGTTGATTTACACTCACATTTCAGGGTTCCGGGTCAGGAATATAAAGAAGACTTTACAACTGGAAGTAAAGCTGCAGCAAAAGGTGGTATAACAACCGCCATTGCAATGCCAAATACAAACCCGGCAATAGATAATCCTCAAATATTACAAGACCTTTACAAAAAAGCAGAAAAGGAATCTATAATAGAAATATTCTTTTCTTCATCAATGACAAGGTCAAGAGACGGAAAAACCATAGTCAATATTAAAGAAAATAAAAAAGCAGGTGCAATATTTTTTACAGATGATGGAAGTGATATAAACAATCCATTTATAATATTTGATCTTACAAAAGAAGCAAAAAAATATAAATCATTATTATTCGTTCATCCTGAGTGGCACTCACTTACAAAAGATAAATTTTTTAACAATGGTGAACTCAATAATTTTTTTGGTAAAGAAGGTCAACCAGAAGAAGCAGAGAGTTTATCAATACTTATTTTTGGACTCATTGCTGGACTTAATAAATCAAGAGTCCACTTTACACATATATCAACAAAAGCCTCTGTGGAAGCAATTCAGTTTTTAAAAGATAAATTTGGTTCTTTAATAAGTTGTGATACTACTCCACACCATTTAATACTTAATGATAAAGATTTAATAACTCCAGAACTTGATACTTACAAAAAAATCAACCCACCTCTCAGATGTGAAGAAAGTAGAAAGGCTATAGAAGAAGCATTAATCAATGAGACAATAGATGCAATAGCAACAGATCACGCACCTCATTCAGAAGAAGAAAAATCAAATCAAATTGAAAAAGCACCATTTGGTTCAATAGGATTTGAAACATTTTTACCTTCAACATATACACATTTGGTCAAAAGCAAAAAAATGAACATTTTGAGATGGTTAAACTTAGTCTCAACCAATCCAGCAAAAATTATAAATATTGATAGAGGAGTATTAAAAACTGGAAAAATAGCAAACCTTGTAATCTTTAATCAAGACGAAATAGTAAAAATCGATAAAAATTACTTTCTCTCAAAATCAAAAAACAGTGCATTTACTGGAAAAATTTTTTATGGTAAGATATATTATACACTATCAAAAGGAGAAATAGTATATTATGAAAAAATTTAAAAATATAGCCGTTATTTCTCCAGATATTACAAATCCTTATACTTATAAACTCTGGCTTAATTTTATTAAAATCTCAAAGCAATACAACTATAATTTTTACTACTTTGTTGGAAGTCAGCTTGAAGATAAAAACCTTGAGAGAAAAAACTGGAATTTTGTATATGAGTTTCTTAATAGTGAAAAGTTTGATGGAATAATAGTCTTCAGTGGATCTCTATTTCACTATGTTTCTACTGAAAAGGCTATTGAATTTTACAAAAAGATAAAAAATATACCTATTGTCAATATATCTTTAGACATAGGTGGCTACCCTGTAATTCTAACAGATAATAAGTCGGGAATTAAAGAAACTGTTAAACATTTCGTTTGTTTTCATAACAGAAAAAATATAGTTTTTATAACAGGTCCTTTACAACACCCTGAAGCCATAGAAAGATTGAATGCCTTCAAGGAAGGATTGATTGAAAATGGGCTTAAAATAAATGAAGATTACATAATTGAGGGAGATTTTCATGCAGAAAAAGCTATTGATTCTATGAAAAAATTCCTTTCAAAAAATCTTCCCTTTGATGCAATCATTGCCTCAAATGATATGTCAGCTCTGGCTGTAATGAATTATTTACAAAAGAAAGGCTTTAATATTCCTGAAGATATTATTATGTCTGGTTATGACGACAGCATAGAATCGCTATCTTCAATCCCATCTTTATCATCTGTTCATCAACCTATTGAAAAAATGGCACAAAAGGCAATCGAAATAATGACAGCAATATTTGAAAAAAAACATTATGAAAACAAAACTGTTTTAAATACCTATTTTATACCGAGAGAATCCTGTGGATGTATAAGTGAAAAAACAAACTACTTTATTTTCAAGACTCTTTTCAAAGGAGATTCATATTCCTCAGGCATTGAATTCTATAATTCCGAATGCGATAATATTATATCTCTTATGCTAAAGACAATAAGAAACGAAGGATTTGAAAAAGATTTTGCATTTGATAGCACTATTTCTTTGATAGAAAATATCTTCTTTTTGATAGACAGCTTTTCTGCTTCAAAAATGAAAAACTTTGTAAAAACTCTTTCCGAATTTCTGATCAAAACAAACTATGATGAAAATAAATTAAAATTTTTACAAAAGGTTTTTGAGGAGTTAAGACACCTTATATTAATAAGAATAACCTTGAATGAAACTTTAGTAAACAATATTGACAAAATTTTCAAAGATATAAATGACATCATATTTGCTTACACTATAAATCATTTTAATAAAATAATCATAGAAAAGAGACACTTTAATGAAAAATTAGATTTATTAATTCAAAGAATTCTTGCAAGTCATAACGACAAAGAGTTAAAACAATCTATTGAAGAAATCCTTCCAAAACTCAACAAAGGTTTATTTACTTTAAATCTGTTTGAAGAAAATGTTGATATTTCAAAGGCTATTGTAGCAATACCAGACAAGCGACAAATAGAAGATGAAGAAATAATTTTTAACACAAAAAATCTCATTCCAGAAGAACTTGAAGATGAAAAACCCCACAATTTTTTAATACTTCCTCTTGTAGTAAGAAATAGCAAATTTGGTTTCATAGTTATAGAAGTTGATTCACTTGATCCAATCTTCTACTTTTCATTGAGAGAACAAATAAGTATATCAATATCAAACAAACTTTTACTTTATGAAGTAATAGAAAGAAACTTTCATTATCAAAAAGAACTAGAAATGGCAAGAAAGGTTCAATTACAACTCTTACCCACATCGACACCAAGTGATAAAATATCCTTCTTTTATCAACCAATAGCGAATGTTGGGGGGGATTTTTTCTATTTTATTGAGAATAAAGAAAAAAACGAACTTACCATATTTATCTGTGATGTTGCAGGTCATGGAATGCCAGCAGCAATAATAACATCAATGATAAAGAGCTTTATTCTTCAATACAAAAAGGAAAATTTCAGTGATCCTGCTCAATTTTTGTTATATTTGAACAACAACCTTGCTGAAGAAGCGTTTGACCAGTATGTTACAGCTTTTATGGGAACCTTTAAATATGACACAAGAGAATTTATATATTGCAGTGCTGCTCACCCAATGCCTTTTATAGTAAAAAAAGACAAGATTACCCAGATAGAAAACAAGAACGTAAAATCATTTGCTCTTGGAATATACTGTAATTCATCATGCAACTGTTTTTATAACAACTATTCAATAAATATCTCTCCAGATACAAGAATTATTTTCTATACTGATGGTCTTATGGATTGGGTTTACAATAACGATTATGATAGAACAAATGAAGAAATGCAGCTTGATAAGGACAAGTTTTTTGACTTCTTACTTGAAAATTTTGAACTTTCCCCAAAAGATTTTCTTAAAAAACTTGAACTCAAGATAAACAATGATCTGAAACAAAAAAATTCAAAACATAAAGACGATATATGTATAATATGTTTTGATGTTTAAGGGGGGCAAAATGTCAACAATTAAAAAAATCTTCCTCATAATAATTATAGCTACTATCATAGGACTAACAGGGTCATTTATTGCAACAGACTACTTCTCAATTTTCGTAGGTTTTGATCAAAACTACTCACCAATTGTAAAACTTATCTCTTCTTTTCTTGCTACTATAATTGCTCTTATGATAGGTAAAGATGGCTTATCAAAAATCGACACAATAATGCTTGGAATAGCATTTCCTTTAGCTTCAATAGGCGATATTTTTATAACTACAAACAACTACTGGTATGAAAACCAGACAATCTTTATGATAGGAGCTGTATTTTTTATTTTTTCTGTTTTAATTCTTATAATCAGACATTCAAAATGCTTCAGTTTTCTTAAAGAAGATACTTTTAAAAGAGTTTTATTTGGTCTCTCTTTTTTCATCATTCTTATTGCTATTGTGGTGATATTTTATAAAGAACTTGTTCAGAAAGGATTACTTATTATTACAATTATCTATGGAAGTTTAGTAATTCTATCACTCTGGACTGGAATTGCTACATTTATGTATAAATTATTTCCCACCACAAATGCTGTGCTAATTTTTTTAGGAAGTATTTCATATTTTCTTATGGAATTAACTGGGCAAATATATAATCTCAGGGTACCAGGCTGGTCTGAAGCTGGTTTTATACTCTCGTGGGCTTTTTATACTCCTGCTTTGATAATGCTAGCTATGAGTGGCTACAAATTTGAAGACTAATCGAATGGAAGATATATGAAAAATGTGCTCCCTACCCCTATTTGAGAAATTACATCAATGTATCCTCTATGATTTTTTATAATAGAAAAAGAAATACTTAAGCCAATTCCATTTCCACCTTCTTTTGTAGTAAAATATGGATCAAAAATCTTTGAAATTATAAGAGGAGATATTCCCTTACCAGTATCTTTGATATAAATACACAAATACCTCCCTGATTTAATTGGAAAATAATTTCTATTCTCAACTATTTCAACTTCCTTTGTCCCTATAGTTATCTCCCCACCATCAGGCATAGCCTGACAGGCATTTGTAACTATATTATCAATCACCTGAATTATCTGACCTTCATCGGCATTAATTTTGAATTCTTTCTTCTCAAACTCTGTTATTAACTTTATATTAAGATCAAAAAATTTTCCTCTCAATATAAAATTAGTAGTCTCAAGAAGTATTTTATTTATATTTATCTCTTTTTTCATCATTGGAAGTCCCTTAGCTATGGACAAAAGTTTCAAACTCAAATCCTTTGCTCTACTACATGCATTTTCTGCCTCTTCAATAAAAGAATATGCTTTTGAGTCTGGTTTGATTAAAAGTTTAGCTAAAGATATATTTCCCACAAGAGAGGCCAAAACATTGTTGAGATCATGACTCACCCCATCTGTAATAAATTTTAAAGATTCAAATTTACTCATTTTTGTCATTTCTTCTGCCACTTTTTCTTGAAATGCAAGATCTTTTAAAACAAGTGCATAATTAAATACATTCCCTTCTTTCACAGTTATAAGATTTACTGAAAAAAGAATATTTTTATCCTTGAATTTCAAAATAACTCTACCATCTATATCTTTCTCATTTTCAATATACTCTTTTAAACTAACTATAAAATCTTCCGAAACTTTATCTTTTAATAAATCTATTAAATTTTTATTATTACCTGATCCAAAATAGGAAGAAAAAAGTTTATTAACAAAGTTAATTTTATAATCTCTATCAAAGATGATTATAATTACTGGCATATCTAAAGCAATTTTTTTAAACTTATTAAGTTCAAAAACTATCTCTTTATGATTTGAAAAATCAACCAGAGAAGAATAGAACATTCCATCTTTGTAGAAAACTCTTATGAGGAATGGTTTTTGTTCAACTATAGAATTAAGAATAGAAACATACTCAAAAAGACTTTTTGAATTTTTAATTTTTTCCTTTACTTCATTGTCAAGAATCAAATCATAAAAATTTGAACTGTGAAAAAATTCTTTAAAAAGATTATTTGAATAAATGATTTCTCCATCTTCTCTGAAAATACAAAATGCATCTTTCGGATTTTTTTCAATAAAATTTAAGATAAGATTTTCCATATTCTACCTTTATTTCTTGAAAAATAAAAAAAAATAATGTATAATTTAAGATATATGGGCGGTTAGCTCAGATGGTTTAGAGTACCTGCTCGACACGCAGGGGGTCACTGGTTCGATTCCAGTACCGCCCAATAACCCAATTATTAGTTTTTTCTTTAAATGGCAATTACTGAAGATATTTATCCTTTTCTGTGTAAAAAATTTTGAAACTACCAAAATTTATACTTTAAAAACTTAAAATTTTTATAACCTATTTGGATAGTTAGTTTTTCTTAAAAAACACATTTTTTCAACATTCTTTAACTAAAAATCTTATTCTTTCATCAATTTTTCTATTTCTTCAACATAATCTTTATTGTTAAGGCTTATTGCCACCAATTTAGCCTTTTCAAAGTAATATTTTGCCATCTCTTTATTACCAAGTTTGCTATACATAAGAGCTATCTTTTTATTGTCCATATAAATACCATCTGAATTTTCAACAAGTTTATCATTCTGAAGAGCTTTTTTATAGTTAAAAAGTGCTTTTTCATATTCACCAGTTCGCTCATACAAAATTCCAATGTTGTAGAAATTGTCAGCTGCGCCAAGGAAATTCTTTTTACTTTCATTGATTTTAATGGCTTTTTCAAAATTCTGTAAAGCTACAGAATACTTGTTTAACTTCATCATCAATTTCCCAAAGTTATTGTGGTAAACTGCCCAATCTTCATCAGTTTGTATATTCTTTTTTGCTATTTCAAAGTAATACTCCGATTTCTCAATAAAACTTTCATTTTTTGTTTTATCAAAAAGTTTACTATAATATTTTGCAATAGATATTAGCACTGTGAAAGAATTTCTGCTTCTTTCATATTTTTCTATCTTTTCAGCCGTAAAAATATTATTTGAAGCATTTTCAATATCTCCAATACTTAAATAAATATCACCAAGTGCACAATACAATTCAACAAGTTGATAAGTAGAATCAACAGAATATGCTAATTCAATACCTCTTTTAAAATACTCAATTGCATTATTAACATTTCCTTTTCTATAAAAGGAATATCCTGTTTTCTTAAACTCTTCTATATTTGATTTAACCTGAGTTTTTATAGTTGTATCTTTACTTCCACAGCCAAAAAGAAAAACAAGCAAAATAAAAGCAAATTTTTTCATCTTTCTCTTTCTCCTATCTGAATATTTTGAGCGCTTTCTTTTTCACCACCAAGCAAATTCTTAAGTCCGATGAGAACCTTTTTTGACTCTATAAGATTTTCCTGAAGAAGAACCATTGTTCCTTTGACGTCATCTGGTGTATTTTTAAATTTTGTAGAAATATCACTTATGTTTTTAAGAGTCGTATCTATAGAAACAAGCATTCCGTCTATTTTGTTAAGTAAAGACTTCTTATCTTTAACGATGCTACCTATTGTATTGTTTGTAGAATTGAGTTCAACGGCAATCTCTTTAAAATTATTTACTATAACCTTTAAACCTTCTGTAATATCTTTGACATTATACATCGTTTGGTTTATAACCGGTTTTAAGCTATCAATATTATCAAGAATCTTTTTTGCAGTGGCAGTTAAATCATCTTTCTTAAGTGATTCATCATATTTTTTTAGGACCATCATTCCTTCTTCATCATCAGAAGAAAGAACCCTACCACCTGGTTCTATAATTTTATAATTAACCCCCTCTGGTTTAATAAGAACAAAGTTTGCACTACCAAGTATTGTTGACTGAACCTTCATTACACTATTTTCTCTTATATAATTTCTATATTCTCTCAAAATTATAAATTCAACCTTCACATTTTCATCTTCCATAAGTTTAACACTCTTTACCTTCCCTATATTGAGCCCTTTATACTTTATCTGGCTACCAGAAGAGAAACCATAACTTTCATTAAGTATTGTATAATATGTATCTTTAAACCTGAAAACATAACTTCCTCTACCAAGTAAAACTATCATTACCACAAAAAATATAAGCCCAAGAACAACAAAAGCAGCCACAAGTTTCTCCATTGCCCTGAAAGTAAAAGGCATAAAACCTCCATTTTAACTTGACAAAATCTCTTTTACCCTTTGATTATTTGTGTTAAATATTTCATCTTTATTACCCTTTTCTATTATAACACCTTCCTCAAGAATTGCAATTTTATCAGCTATCTCAAAGAGAGTTTTTGCATCGTTTGTGACTACAAGTATAGTTTTATTTTTTTCCTTCATTTCAAAAATCAACTTTTTTACTTTCCTCTGGTTTGTTATATCAAGACTCGCAAATGGATTATCAAAAAATAAATAGTCGGGATCATGAGAAATAGCTCTTACAATGTTTACTATCATCTTTTCTCCAATAGACAAGGAAGCAGGTCTTAAGGAAAGATCGTTATCAAAATTGAATTGCTTGAGATAATAATCGGAAATCTCATAAATCTCTTTTTCTTTCATATTTGTATGATAATTATAATAAAGTGATAAATTTTCATAGATAGAAAGATTACTTATCAAAGCGGCATTTTGAAAAACAAAACCACAGTTTTTATGAAAATCAAGCATCTGTTTCTGAGAAAATTTTGATAAATTTTTACCTTCAATATAAATCTTTCCACTGTGTGGAAAGACAAGCCCCACCATAGTCTTTAGAAGCGTAGTCTTACCTGCTCCTGTAGGACCAAAAATACAATATATCTCACCTTTTGAGATATAATCATTAACATTCTTAAGAACAAAATAATCTTCAAATTTCACACTTAAATCTTTTATTTCTATTGTTACCATAAAATTCTCACATATAGCTCACAAGAGTTATAAAAAGATCAAGACCAAAAAGTGCAAAAATAGAACTTACAACAGCCTTAGTAGTTACCTGAGGAACCTGTGTAGAAGTAAATGCCTGAAAGCCATAATAGATAGAAATTGCAGAAATAAATAATCCAAATACCACACCCTTAAACAGGCTCATAAAAATATCAAAATAGTTAATAGCATTGAGAACATAACTCGAAAACATTTCAAAAGAAATATTGTAAATTGCCCCAACAAGCATTCCTCCAAGAATACCAATTGCATTAAAATAAATAGTAAGAAAGAAAACGGAAATTACCATTCCAGCTATACGTGGAAAAACAATATATCTTAAAGTATCAATCCCTAACATTTCAAGAGCATTAATCTCATCATTAACCATCATTGTCCCTATTTCAGCCGCAATGGCAGTCCCCGAACGACTTAAAACAATAAACGAAGTAATAACAGGCCCGAGTTCCCTTACTATTACAATGTTAAGTATTTTACCAACAAATTCAAGAGCACCAATCTGACTCAATTGAGTGAAAAGTTGTAAAATGGTTATAGCACCAAGAGCAAATGAAACGATTGTAATTATTTTAAGAGCCTGACTGCCAGTAAAAAAAATCTGAGTTATAAGCACTCTATTGATTCTTTTTCTACCAAGTTTATTTGAAAAATATGCAATAAAAGAATAAAATATTAAAGCCAAAACCCCGCCATAGTATTTAAATTTCTTTTTAAGCCAGTTAAATGGAAAGTTAAGCAATTTTTTCATTTTTTATTCCTTATATACTCCGCAAGTTTTTTCCTTACCTTTGAAAGAATATTATCAACCTTCTTAACCGAAATATTAAGCTCTAAAGCTATTTCTTTATATTTTTTACCATCTATAAACTTTTCAATTACTATTTTTTCAATAGTATCAAAGTTCTCAATATAGTTCTTTATATTCCTCTCTGCTTCATCTTCAATAGCTTTGAGTTCTGGATCATTTATCTCCACTAATTCTTCAAGTTTTTCTTCAGAGGATAACTCTGCTTTTTTATACTTCCATAAGACATTGAGTGCATTTTTAATTTGATTTTCTATACACTTGTTAGCATAAGTAGAAAATTTAACCTTCATAGTCTCATCAAAGGTTTCAATGGCTTTGAAAAGGCCTATCATACCTTCTTGAATCAAATCTTCCCTTTCAAGTGAATTTATCTTGTAATTCTTTACTATGTTTTTTACTTTTCTTTTATATCTTTTATAAAATTCTCTTTCAGCTATTTTATCATATTTTATCAAAGAAAACAACTCTTCTTCTGTTAATATTTCGTAGAATTTTTTCACCTACAAAAATTCCCCACTATAAAATGTTTTAACTCCTTCGCTTGTATCAATTTTAACAAAACCTTCTCTATCCACATCCAGAAACTTTCCAGAAATAAGCTCATCACCATATTTAAAACTTACTTCTTCACCAAGATTTTTCAAATTCTTCTTCCATTCTGCAAAAATAATATCAAATTTCTGAGGATAAATTTTATAATATTGATAAAAATTTTTCAAAAACAATACCAAAATTTTATGTCTATCATGAATGGAATTGGTTATCTGTTTGAGAGAAATTGCTGTTTCAAGTGATGGAATAGAATTAATATTAATTCCAACTCCGATTATTAAATTTTTTAATCGAGCCTCTTCAGCAATCATTTCTGAAAGTATACCACAAATCTTTTTAAAATTGTAATATACATCATTTGGCCATTTTATCTTTAAAGGTTTAAAATCCTCAATAAAAAACTTTAATGCATTAAAAACACTCAAAGCAGCCATTATAGTAAAATGATAAAAACTCTTTATTTCTATATCTGGATGAATAATAAATGAAAAAGTTAAATCAAGTCCTTTCTCACTCTTCCATTCTCTTTCAAATCGCCCCCTACCCTTAGTTTGATTATCAGTAATTATCAAATAGTCTTTATTTTTAAAATTATTAATATTATTTTTTGCAAAATCATTCGTTGAATTAACTTCGTTTAAATAGATAATTTCAGGTGAAAGACTTTTTAAATCTCTATATATAATCTCTGGAATGATTCTATCGTTCGGTATTTTTTTTATTCTATAACCTTTACCAGTTACTGACTCAATTTCTACTCCGATCTCTCTTGCATTGTTAATGTGCTTCCATACAGCAGTTCTTGAAATAGAAAATTTTTCAGAAATCTCTTCTCCAGAAACAAAATCATCTCTCTCAAGAAGATAAAGTAAAATTTTATCCATTAATACCACCTGCCTCTACTTTTCCCTAGCCCTGAAACTCTAAGTGGATTTAATGGTTTACCAAATTTTCTCACTTCAAAATGAAGATGTGAGCCAGTTGATCGACCTGTATTTCCAACCTTACCTATAAGCTGTCCAGCCTTAACTTTCTGCCCTTCTTTAACATTTACTTTAGACAAATGTCCATAAACCGTTTCATATCCAAATTGATGCTTTATAAAAACACAAAGGCCATATCCCCCACTCCATCCTGCAAATTTAACAACTCCATCTTTTGATGCACGAACTGGAGCACCTACAGGTTGTGCAATATCAATTCCAGTATGATAACCTTTTAAACCTGTAAAGGGATCCCTTCTTATACCAAAACCAGATGTATATCTTCCCCTTAAAGGTTTAAGAAAGTAATAATCAAGTACTTTCATTCTTTCAGATTCTGGTAATTTTGCATTTGGCAAAAACAGTATTCTTCCTTCATAAATTTCTTCTTCTTCAAGTTCGTTAGCATCTCTTATATCATCAACTGAAATTTTAAAATTTGAGGCTATTTTTTCAAGTGTATCATCTTTTTTGACTGTATAGATTATACCATCAAGTGAAGGAACAAGTATATCATTTCCTTCAGATAGGCTGTGAGCATCTGTAATCTTGTTGAGGCTTATTATTGTATCCATAGAGACACCGAGTTTTTTTGAAAGAGTATATAATGAATCGCCTTTCTGTATTTGATAAAAATAAAATTTTAATGAATCCTCTTTTTCAATAGTATTAACTTCAGGCCCACCCTGCCCATTTAATTCTTCGCTGATCTTAACCTTACCGATGAAAGAAGAAGTTGGTGTTTTTCTATCACCATCAAAATTTGAATAGATAATTGAAATACCTATAAAACAAATCAAAAAAATTGACAGAACTACTGATACTTTAATTGATATTTCTGGTTTTAATTTTCTTACAAAATCAACAATAGAAATTCTATTTCTTCTTTTACCAATTTGCCTGATTGTCTTATTTAAATCTTTATGTATTTTTTTCCATTTTTTATCAAATAAATATTTATAATCATTCACAACTACCTCCTAACATAAAGATAGAAAAACTTTAAAAAATTCTTTATGTTCTTTTACATCATGCACCCTTAATATATTTGCACCATTCAAATAGCCTATTAAATTTGAAGCAAGAGTTCCATAAAGTCTTTCTTCAGGAGAAACACCACCAAGTAAAGCTCCAATCATTGATTTTCTTGAAACTCCAAGCAAAATTGGGACCCCAATTTTCTTAAACTTTTCAAGATTTTTGATTAATTCAATATTATGTTCAAGTTTTTTACCAAAACCTATTCCTGGATCTATAATCAAATTTTCTTGTTTTATCCCGAAATCAACAGCGTCTTTTATAATATCAACAAAATAGTTATAAACTTCCTTAACTACATCTTCATAAAATGGATCCTGTTGCATCGTCCTTGGAGTTCCTTTTATATGCATTATTACACCAATAGCATTATATTTCTTTACAACTTCTTTCATTTTAGGATCAAACCTGAAGCCACTTATATCATTAACTATTTCCACTCCACTTTTAAGAGCTTCTTCCGCTACATTAGCCTTATAAGTATCAACAGAAATAATAATATCAAACTCTTTTGATATCCTCTCCACTACCGGAATAACTCTCTCCATCTCAATATCTTCTGTAACTGGTTTTGCACCTGGTCTTGTTGATTCACCTCCAATGTCAATAATTTCAGCACCATCTTTAATCATCTGTTCTGTATGTCTTAAAGCTACTTCAAGATTCTTATATCTTCCTCCATCAAAAAAAGAATCATCAGTAAGGTTTAAAATACCCATTATTACTGGGTGATCATATTCTATCCTTCTACCACTTCGTGTAATTTGAAACATTATTTAACCCTTAAAACTGTATAATCATAAATCTTCCATTCATTATTCGCATTCTTGTAGAATTTAAAAGTATATCTTAAAACATAACTTAAATTTCTCACCTTAAACTCCACATCTGCATCAACAGTGGCATTTTCACCTTTTATATATGCTTCAAGAACTTTATAACTTAATATTCTATCCTGCCAGTGAGTTGTAAGATATCTTCTGAAATCCTCAAGAATCTCAAATTTATGCTTGCCCGTCTTTGCATTTTCATAAGCACTGCTAAAATTTTGAAAAGAATAAATGAGCCTCTCGAGATCAAAATAAACAAGAAATCTATCCCAATCCTTTTTCATCTTGGCATCAATCAAATCTTCAACTATCTCATAAGGAGGACCTTTTTTAATAACATCTATTCGTTTCTGTCTTGAATCCTCAACCTTCCTTAAATCATCTTCAACAACTAATGGAGGTCTAACAAGAAATTTATAATTTTCAGTTTCATAATAAGAAAGCCTGTTTTCTGGTTCTGGATAATAATTCACCTTAAGATAATAAAAACCAGTTTTTCTGAAATCAAAAATCTCATCAAGATTTACTACTCTTGTGATTGATTCTCCAGGGAAAAGAATAACTTCCTTCACATCATCAAGTGAACTCACAATTTCTTTTGTCTTGAGTCTATATTCATCTTTATAATCCAGAAGTTCATTCTCTGAAGTTCTCAAATAAAAGTAAAAAGATTCATAATCAAGCGGAGAAAGTTTTATCAACTTCTTCTCCTGAGAGTTATTCATAATTTTTATTTCGATATTTATGGGAGAATTCAACCTGAAAGTTGTTTTCTCAAAATCAATCATCAACTTCAGATCACTCGAAAAACAAAAACTGTAAAACAAAACAAAAAAAATAAATAATTTCTTCATTTCATACCTCTGAATTTAAGAGATATTAATATTATCGGAAGTTTAAAAACAAGAATTAATGAGTTAAATCAATAAATAATGTCGCCTTTTAAAACATTATTGAAAATACTATTTACTTTGAATTTTTTGATTGTGCCTATAATATTTTTGTCTCCTTCTGTGAAAACTATAAGATTATTGTGGGTTCTACCAAAAACTTCTCTTCTATTTTTTTTACTTAAAGCTTCAAACAAAACTTCATATTCATTATTAAGATAAGTCTTTGATAGTTCTACTTTAATCTGGTTTTGAACATCTATTAAATAGGCAAGCCTTCTTTTTTTCTCTGACAAAGGTAATTCACCTTCAAGTTCGTTGGCTTTAACATTAGGTCTTGAGTTGTAGTAATACATATAAGCCTCATTAAATTTAACACTCCTCATTAACTCAATTGTATCAAGAAATTCCTTTTCTGTTTCCCCTGGGAAGCCAACTATTACATCAGTTGACAAGACAACACCTTCAATCTCCTTTGCCATTTCAATATCCATAAGATATTTTTCTACAGTATATTTTCTATTCATCAAGCCTAAAATTCTATTATTCCCTGATTGCAAAGGAAGGTGAATATATTTCAAAATATTCTTGTTGGATTTAATCACCTCAACAATTTCTCTTGAAAAATCCTTGGGATGAGAGGTTAAAAATGTAAGTCTTTTTATCTCAGTTTTATTTGCAATAACATCAAGAAGTTCTGGAAAATTCAATCTCCCATCATTGTATGAATTAACATTCTGTCCAAGAAGGGTAATTTCAAGAACACCTTTATCAAGTAATCTCTTCACATTTTCTATTATTTCATTACTATCACGATTTATTTCTCTACCTCTGACATAAGGAACAATACAATAACTACAAAAGTTATTACATCCATGTGAAATAGGTAAATAAGCCTTAAATGGAAATTTTGTTTCTGGAGTTGCTTCCATGAATTTATATTCAATCATTTCCTTGTAAACTATGTCATAACTATTTTCGTTGATCAAATCTAAGAGTTTTTGCTTATTATAAGTTCCCCATACAGCCACAACAACATCAGAAAAGTCTTTCTTCAACTCTTCACCAACATTTTGAGCCATACAACCCATCACAACCACTTTTACAAAAAGATTTTTTTCCTGTTTAAGCCCTCTGTAATACCCAAGTCTTCCATAGATTCTATCCTCTGCTGTCTTTCTCACACTACAGGTGTTTATTATAACAAAGTCGGCATTCATCGGACTATCTACTATAGAATACCCTTCACTTAAGATTAGATTTTTAAGTGAATCAGATTCTGAAAGGTTCATCTGACAACCATAATTCTCTATATAAAATTTTGGCATCTTAAACTCCAGATTAAATTTTAATAAAATTTTAACCAAAAGACAATCTCTTCAGTTCCTTTTGAAAGATAATTTACTTCAATTTTTGAATGGAAATACCCTTAACCAATATATGATTGTCAAGATTTATGCCATAAATCTGCCCAAAAACATATACCTTGTCACTGCTTGACAATTTTTGAAATCCTTCCATATGAATTTCTGCAATACCTTCAACAGTCCCGTTATCAACAAAGTTAATAAGAAGATCAAAAACCGTTTCTTTTCTTTCTTTGTATTCAAGGTTTACTACAGTTCCACCCCATGAAATATATACATTTTCATAAAGAAATGGAGCCCTCAAAACCTCTTGAACTGTTGGCATATAATCTATTTGATTTGGGTTTTCTATCTTGTAAACAAAATCCTTCCAGATTAAAACCCTTTCCTTTACCATATCTGAAGCATTTGAATTTAATAGTTCATTTATTGTTATTATTGCCTTGTTAACCTTTTTTTCTTCAAGATAAACCTGAATCATTGAAAATTTCTTTTTTATTTCTTCCTCGGAAAGTTTCATATTATATTTTTTTCTTTCTTCAACAAGTTTTTCTATATCTTTTATTTCAAGATGAGTAACCCTTCCTCTACCAAGTCCTTTTTTAAAACGATAATCCTCTGCCCAATTTATATAATATGGATAAATAACGTAAATAAAAATTCCAACAAAGGTTAATACAATAACTCCTATAACAATTCTCCCATAAACAGAAGACAATAAATCCTTAACTAAAATTTTAAGATTCCTTGTAAAAGGTAAAGGTGGTAAATTCAAATATAAAAAATCCCTTGGTTTTGTCATTGAAAACAAGACTTTATAATCCTTTGCATTTCTTAATTTTTCAAGATTATTTTTTATAATCTCATTTTCTTTGTCAATATAAAGAGCATCGAGCAAAAATTTTATAGCTTCATCTACAAGCCCATCCTTAATATAAAGATATGCCATTGCATTCATAGCTTCTGCATCATCAGTATAATCTTCAAGAATTTTAAGCAGGATATTTTTTGCCTCTTTAAAGTCCTGAAGTTCTATAAGGCAAATTGCAAGAATTTTATCAATAAGCACATCTTTTTCCTTTTCAAGAAATAAAGAAGCCTTATCAACTATCTCTTTTACTTCTAAGGAAGTTTTTCTGTTTTTAAATTTTTCAATTATTTCATAATACAAATCTTTAATTTCATTTTCCATAAAATTTACACCTTTATCTTTGGCATCGGTTGACCTATATAATACCCTTGAGAATAATCAATATCAAGAGAAATAACCTTTTCAAGAACTTCTCGTGAATGAACCCATTCAGCAACTGTTTTAACACCAAGCCATTTTGAAAAACTAACAATAGTTTGAACTATAAGTTCTGCATTTCTATCAAAGGTTATATCCTTTATCAACGAAGCATCAATTTTCAAAAAATCAACATTAAGTTTAAGAATATGTGCAAAATTTGAATATCCACTTCCAAAATCGTCAATTGCAATCTTACACCCCATACCTTTAACAAGGTCTATAAATTCTTTAACCTGAATATAATTTTCAATACCCTCTGATTCTACTATTTCAAAAATAACCCTATGAGTGAGATTAAGATTTTCTTTTAACTTCTTTTCAATAAACTCAAATGTTTCAGGGTCTATTATGTCTAAAATAGAGATATTTATAGAAAAGATAGCATTTGAATTCTTAAAAAATTGAAGGCATTTATCAAGAATTATACGAGTGATGTTTGGATATAGTTTTGATTTCTTTGAAATCTGCAAAAAACTTGCTGGAGAAATTATATTTCCATCGTTATCAATAAGCCTCGCAAGACATTCATATTTTTCAATTAATTTTGTATGATTGTTCATAATAGGCTGAAAGAAAGGAATAATTCTATCCTCATAGATAGCTTTTTTAAGTTCTTTTGCCCAGTAAATATTTTTTTCATATTCTTTAACAATCTGGAAACTTTCGTTATAGAATATATAATCTTTTTTCAAAGCCTTAGCCTTTTTTAAAGCCATATCAGCTTTAAGCATAAGATCTCTCACTTTTTCCTTTGATGAAATATTTTCAGACAAAGCCACACCCATTGAGACACTGACATTAATTTCGTAGTCATTATAGATAATACTTTTACTATTTATCTCTTCTATAACTATCAGTAAAAATCTTTCTACATCAATAAAATTAACCTTTTTAGTAATTAAGATTGCATATTCATCAGCTTGTAATTTATAAAGAATCCAGTTTTCATCGGGAGTTATCATCAAAAGTTTTCTTGCTATATCTTTTATTATGAAATCTCCTATCTCATGTCCATAAAAATCATTCAACTCCCTGAAAGAATCAATATTTATAATTATGAGTGATGGGTTCTTATAGTTTTCTAAATCTTCAAATAGTTTTTTTCTATTTGGAAGTCCTGTAAATTGATCTATGTATAACTGCCTTATTAATTCTTCTTTTTTATTAACAAGCTCAGTAATATCAAATCCTAAAACCATATACTCAATTAGCTCATGATTTTCATCAAGTATAGGAACTATAGTTGCATCAATATAGAATGGAAAACCATCTTTCTTCTTGAGCTTCAATTCCCCTTTCCAGACATTTTTTGAACCAGAGGAAATATAATCTATAATATCATCATAACCACTTGAGTTAGGATAGATAATATTTAAAAATATAAATCCTTCAAGATCATTTTCTCTATAGGAAGAAACTTCTTCAAAATGTTTATTGAAATAAACAATGTTACCCTTAGGATCAATTTTAAACATTATAGAGCTAACATCTATGGCATTTTTATATTCTGCAAGAAGAGTAGCAAGCTGGACAACATTATGTCTCATATTTATTATGCTTTCAAATCTTTGTAAAACTTTGTATAATTTTTCTGTATCAATTGGCTTTATAAGGAAACTATTCACTCCAAGTTCTATTGAATCAATAAGATATTCTATTTCATTATATGCCGTTGTAACAACAATTGGAATGTCATAATCATCTTTTTTTATCTCCTTTATCATTTCAAGGCCGTTCATAACAGGCATCTTTATATCAGTTAAAACAATATCTATATTATTCTTTTTATATATTTTTAAACCATTAGCTCCATTATCTGCAAGATAAACTTTTTTAACAATCTTTTTGAGATAATCTGCAAGGGCTTCTCTTGTTATAGCATCATCTTCTACATAAAGAAGATTAAGCTTTAACTTTGAATGTAATTCCATACTTAAATCCTAATTATTTTTTGGCAAATACTCTGAAATCCATCTCCGAAAAAATATTATTTCTTTCTTCAAGCATCCTCAAAAATTTTTCGTCAATCTTTTTTCTCTCAAGCATTTCATAAAGTATATTAAAATTATTAATTGAGTCAACAACTCTCTTTTTAGCATACTCAACAAGTGTCCTTGTTTTCATAATAAAAGGCCAATCAGAAGCCTCCGCAAGTAAAAGTTCTCTTGACATCTGATTGAGAACCCTTATGTATAATTCATTCTTTGTATTATAATATTCTGTTGCTATTTTTGTCATTCTTTCAGCAATCTTATGTGTATGCCTGTATATCCAATCGTTTGATTCATTAAGCCAGAATTCACTGTATCCATTATTACCCCAGCTTGAAGTAAATGGTTTAGATATTTGATTTTCTGGATAGATAGAAAGATATTCCTGCGGAAGTATCATTTTAAAACTCTTTCTTTCATTAATAATTTTTATAACATTGTAGAGAAAATCAACACCCTCAAACCACCAGTGTCCAAAAAGCTCCGCATCATACATAGAAGTCACAAGTGGCACTCTATCCATAAGCTCGCCAACATAGTTAAACTGTTTTTCTCTCGAAGAGACAAAATGGTTTGCATCTACTATTACAAACTCACTTGCCTTCTTTATATCATAAGGCTTTTTATACTCAAGTGGTGAATCTTTATCAGTAATTCTATAATACTTTATACCTGTAAAAATTCTATCACCACTATCAAGAATATATGGCTTTATATAATCAAAATCAAGGTCATAACCTATATCCCTGTAAAACTCTCTATAATAAGGATTCCCAGGGTATCCTTCTTTTGCACTCCAGACAAGTCTCGAAGTTTCAAAATCTCTTCCAAAATAAACAACCCCATTTTCTGTCATAAGAGGTGCAAAAATTCCATACTTTGGCCTTTCAGAAGAATTTAAGACAGTATGGGTGTCTGTAAAAAAATATTTTATCCCTTCATCTTGAAGTATATTTTCAAGACCGTTATAATATCCACATTCTGCATTCCAGATGCCAGTCGGATATTTGCCAAAATATTTTCTATATTCTCTTACTCCAATATCAATCTGGGCAATAACATTTTCTTTAAAAATCTCGTAAAGGGGTAAATAACAATGCGTCGCACTCGAAGTAACTATTTCTAAAAAACCAAGATCCTGAAATAACTTAAAAGCCTTCAAAATATCCTTTTTATACTTCTCTTCATAACAATAAAGAATATTTTTAAATCTATTATAATACATTTTTGAAAGCTCAAAAAAATCTTCATTATATTTATTTCTCTTAATCTCTTTTTCTGATAATTCAATAAGTTTATTGATATGAATTAATATTCTATCCTTCAAAAAATCATCATCAAGCATATTCATAAGTGGAGGAGTTAAAGAAAGTGTAACTTTAAATTCAACATCTTCATTCGCAAGCCTATCAAACATCTCAAGCAGAGGAATATAAGTATCAATAACCCCCTCATACAACCATCTCTCCTCAAGTGAATCACTATACTCTGGATGTCTCACGAAAGGAAGATGGGCATGAAGCATAAGCATCCAGTAACCTTTATAATAATTATACATTTTTACACCTTTTGATTTTATACCTTTATTATGATAAAGAATTTTTGTGAAAAGTCAATAATTTAAATTTTCTTGTCAATTTTGCTCATAAACCAAGCATTTCCTCAGCATGTTTTAAAGCTGTCTCGCTCTCTCCGCCAAGCATTCTTGCTATTTCATTAACTCTTTCTTCTTTTCTTAATAATCTGGCTGTTGTAGAGGTTTTGTTGTCTTTAACAAATTTTGATATATAGAAGTGATTTTCAGCCTTTGAGGCAATTTGTGGAAGATGTGTTATAACAAAGAGTTGCTTGCCTTTTGAAATTTCAGCCATTTTAAGCCCTACATTATTTGCCGTTACTCCACCTATGCCAACATCTATCTCGTCAAAAATCATAGTTTCAACAGGATCACTTTTTGCGAATATAGCCTTCAATGCAAGCATTACCCTCGATATTTCACCGCCAGAAGCCACTTTTCTTAAAGGTTTTGGTTCTTCTCCGGGGTTTGTAGTTATTAAAAATTCAACCCTATCTATACCTTTTTCATCTATCTTTACTGAAACTCCATTTATGCTGATAGGACTATTTTCATCTTTAACATATTTTATATCAACAACAAAATCAGACTTTTCCATTCCTAAAAATTTTAATTCTTCTTTTATCTTTTTTGATAAATCAATCCCTACAGATTGTCTTTTTTTGGAAAGGGACATAGCCTCTTCAAGGACAATTTTCTTTAACTCATCTATGTCTTTTTTGAGTTTATCAATATCCTCTTCCTTGTTCTCAAGAAACCTTAATTTTTCTCCACATTCTTTTGCATAAGAAATAAGTTCTTCAACAGTATTTTTTTTATATTTTCTTTTGAGATCCTTTATGTTCTCAAGCCTATCAATAACTTTCTCCATCTCATTCTCATCAAAATCAAGTTCTTTAAGATAATCAGAAATGAGATGTGAAGTTTCATCAACCTTTGCAAGGGCATCTTCAAGGATTTGTGTTAATTCAACATATCTATTGTCAAAGTTTTCTACAGATGAAATTGAATTTAAAGCCTTCAAAATATTCCCTGAAACATTTTTCTCATCATCATATAGAATATTTTTTGCCTCTCTTAAACTCCTTGATATTTTTTCACCATTTTCCATTCTTTTAAGTAGTTCTGTAAGCTCTTCTTCTTCATTCTCCAAAAGATTCATTTCATTAATTTCTTTATATGCAAGTTCGAGAAAAACCCTTTCTTCTTCAAGTCTATTCTGGTTTTCAAGTAAAAATTTTAAATTATCCATTTTTTCTTTAAGCAAAAGATAATTCTTTGCAAAATTCTTTATTTCTCCTTCAAGACAACCATAACTATCCAAAATATTAAGATGAACCTTTTGTTGCAAAAGTAATTGGTGATCGTGCTGACCATGAATATCAACAAGCCATTCACCAATCTCCTCAAGTTTATTAAGTGGTTCAAGAAGACCATTTATAAAAACCCTGTTTCTCCCCTGATTTGAAATCTCCCGCCTGATAATAAGAGAAGAATCTATATCAATAGACAGATCTCTTATCTTCTGAAGAATAGATTCATTTTTGACTAGAAATTCCCCTTCTATTATTGCCTTCTCTTCTCCAGTCCTTATAACTGTAGAATCACATTTCTCACCAAGAAGTAAACCAATAGCTCCAATAAGCACTGATTTTCCAGCCCCTGTTTCACCTGTAAAAACACTGAAGCCTTCATTAAATTCAAGCTCAAGATTATCAATTATTGCATAATTTTTAATTGAAAGCCTTGTTATCATATATGCCACCCCAGTTTTTCTCTTAACACAGAAAAAAATTGTCTCTCACCATAGTCATATATTTTAACACACTTTTCTTCTTTTTTCACAATAATTTTATCATTTACTTTAAGTAGAAAATTTTCCTGCCCATCAACAGTAAGGTTTGTATCAACACCCCCAGAGAGAAAACATATTTTTAGTTCCTTTTCTATGCCACTAACAATAGGCCTGACGCCAAGAGAATGAGGACATATTGGAGTAATTATCATTCCAGCTACATCCTGAGTGAGAATTGGCCCACCAGCAGCAAGATTGTAGGCTGTAGAACCAGTGGGTGTGGAAATAATAAGTCCATCAGCCCTGTATTGAGCAAGTGGTGTCCCCATCAAAGAGACAGATATTTCAACCATTCTGGAAAGAACACCCTTTGAAATAACAGCATCATTAAGGAAAGCCGACTGAAAAACTACTTTCTCATCTCTTAAAACAAAAGCCTTAAACATCAATCTTTCTTTAACTTGAAGTTCATCATTTTCTATTTTTTTCAATGCATCTTCGAGATTTTCTGGAGAAATTTCCATAAGAAAACCAAGCCTACCAGCATTCATTCCGAGAAGTTTAAACTCAAACGGATAAAAATACCTTGCTGTAAAAAGAAATGTCCCATCTCCACCAATAGCAATAATCAAATCAAAATTTCTAAATTTTGAATTTTCAAGGTCTGTAAGAATAGTCTTATTCTCAAGTTGAAAGAAAGTTGGTGATACAACATCAAATTTTATATTTTTTTTCTTCAATATTTCTATCGCAATATCCACAATCTTTGATGTTGATTCATTTTTAATATTTGCAACTATTAAAATATCTTTTAACTTCATTTTTTTCTCTTTTTAAATAACAAGAAAAATTTACTTAAAAATCCTTTATTAACATATTTTCTGTAATAATCATCGACTGCCTCTTCAAGCGGAATATCCTGCCCACTTTCTTTTAAATAATGCCAGTGATCCATAATCCATATATAAAAATCTCCCGCTTCTCTCTCCGGAAAAAACCGCAGAATTTTCTTTTTTTTAACAAGTTTAATAATCGGTAAATACAATTCATTATACCAGCTTTTGATAGCTTCAGAAAGAGAAATGTCTCTCTTTTTCTTTTCTGCAAGAAAATACTTATAAGTATTAATATGTTCAATAAGTCTGTAATAACCCCAAGGATTTGAAAGTTTTATTTCCACATCTGGAAAAACATTTTTAAACCCAGTCTTTTCAAGAAAATAATTATAGCTTTCAGCAATAAGTAAACCTTTCTGTGAGAAATCCTCTATCTTTACGGGAGTAAATAATTCAGTCACTTCGGCATCTATAAACTCCTGCCCGAGTTCCTTTGCAACCGATACCCTATGATTACCATCACGAACAATATAATGATCTCCAATTTTATAGACAGAAATAGGTGGTAAATATAGATTCTTCTCCTTTGCAACCTCAATATTTTCCCATCTTTCCTTTGTAGTATCCTGTTTTGGTAAAAAATCTCTGTCAAAATCTCTATACCTTCCCTCACTTCCTACTATCTTATCGATAGGAATAGACTTGATGCCTCTATAAACCATAGCCTTTGGAGGCACAAGATATTTAATTTCATCCAGTTGAAGTAATTCATTTTCTTTGTTCAAAAGTTTAGCCATCAGTTCATTAACAAAAGCCTTTTTTCTTGCACGCTCAAATTTCTTTTTAGCATTAAATTTTAAGTCAATATCTCTGAGTGTATTATCATTCATATTTACTCTCTTTCTATATTAATTATCATATAATCATAACAATTTATAACTTTTGTCTTACCCACAATTGTTTCTCTCATTTCTCTTCTGTCATAAATATGAGAATGACCGTGAATAAGATATGCTGGAGAAAATTTCTCAATAAATTCTATAAAACTTTTGAAACCTCTATGAGGGAGATCATCTCTATCATGAATCCCAAACGGTGGAGCATGAGTTACAAGCACATCAAGAAATCGTCCACTTTTTAATTTATTAAAAATAAGTTTTGCCGCAAGTTGATTCATTTTTCTTTTCATTTCTTTATCGGAATACTGATGCTCACCTTTGTTATATTCCATTGAACCTTCAAGCCCAGCAAATATAAACCCCTTATATTCTTCTACCTTTCCATCAAGGTTTACTCCCCCCATTTTCACATCATCTTTATCCGAAAAAAAATATTTTGAACTTGAATTTTTAAATACATGATCCTTTTTTTTATAATCATAATTATCATGGTTTCCACATACAAAAAAAAGAGGTTTGCCCAGTGTAGTAGAAATGTAATCAAGATAATACATAGGCAAATCCCCACATGAAACTATTAAATCAACTTTATCCTTTAGCTCAACAACAGAAGGACTATAAAGTTTTGGATTAACTACATCACTTACTGCAAGTAAAGTCAATTTCACATCCTATGCTTCTTCAAGATGAGATTGAATAAACTTATCAAATTCTTCTCTTGACATTTTGTCTTTATAAAATTCCCACATTGCATCCATAGCTTCTTCTTTTGAAGCAAATTTTACACCTTTCATAGCACCGTCAAGAGTTACTCTATATGCCATTCTTACCTCCTAAAAAAGTTTAACTTAACTTTAGCATTTTTTCAATAGAAATTCTTGCTTTTTCAGAAATATTTTCATCAATACTAACTTCGTAAACTTCTTTCTCAAGTGAATTGTAAAGTTTCTCAAGAGTAATCTTTTTCATATTAACGCATTCCATCCTTTTCTTAGGCTCAATAAAAACTTTCTCAGGAAACATTTTCTTAAGAGCATGGTTAATTCCCCATTCTGTAACCACTATAAACTCTTTTACATTTTCATTTTGCTTCACAAAATCAAACATCTGCCCGGTGCTACACACACCATCTGCAATTTTAACTATCTCCTCGGGACACTCAGGATGAGCCATTATTAATGCTCCCGGGTGCTTTTTCTTCACTTGAATTACATCATCAAGATTAACATTTTCATGGACAACACAATACCCCGGCCAGAGGATAACCTCCTTATCTACCCTCTCCTTTACATACCTACCAAGATTCTTATCCGGCAAAAAAACAACCCTCTTTGCATCAAGAGAATTAACAACCTTGACGGCATTTGAAGAAGTACAGCATATGTCAACAAGAGCCTTAACCTTAGCTGTTGAATTAACATAAGCTACAAAAGCCGCATCTGGATACAACTTTCTCCACTCAAGCACCATCTTCTCGTCAGCAAAACAAGCAAGAGGACACGATGCATTTATATCTGGAATAAGAACCTTCTTGTCTGGATTAAGGATTTTTGCAGTCTCAGCCATAAAGTAAACACCGCATAACACGATGAGCGGTGATTCAACCTCTTTGGCTTTTCGGGCAAGCCCAAGCGAATCACTTACAAAATCAGCCACATCCTGAATCTCAGGAAGCTGATAATTGTGTGCAAGAATATATGCATTCTTTTTTTTCTTTAATTCCAGTATCTTCAAAGCTAATGCGTTCACAGGATTCCTTAAAAAATAGTTATATATAAATTATATTAACTATTTCTTAAAAGTCAAGAGTTTTTAAATTTTATTTATTAACTTCCTAAAAATTTAGGTTTGTTCAAGTTTCTTCCGATTATTAAAAATAATATTTTAAAATTTACTTTTCGGGGAAAATATGAAAAAGTTTATTTATCTTATAAGTCTATCTTTATTATTAAATATCTCTTTTTCACTAACTCCTGATGATGCACTTGAAATAATGAAAAAATCAAGTAAAAGTCAAAAACTTATTGTTCCCGATAAAACTCCAAAAAATCAGGTTGTAGCTTCAATTCTTTTGTGTTCTGATATGGATACAAAGATAAACACAATATTCAACATAACAAAAGACAAAATATATACAGTAAATGTACTTGGTAATGTTGCCTTAGAACCTGAAATAGCATCTCTTGAATATTCAGTTATTCAGCTTGAATCTCCATTAATAATTGTATTAGGACACTATCCCTGTGATATAATTAATGATGTACTTAAATCAAACATAAAAGAAAACACAATACAATCCATCAAGGAAACTCTTGATTCATCAGTAGAAAGAGCAAGACTAATCTATGGAACAAATTATTCTGATACTTTATACAAGCAGTCAATTGTTTTAAATGTTTACTATTCTATGGAAAATCTTATTAAAAATAGTAAAATTGTAAAAAATTTGCTTGAAACAAAAAAAATTAAAATAATCGGAGCCGTTTACAATGAAAAAACAGGCTATATCGAATGGTTAAATGAACATCCAATGCAACAGGAAATAATCGATGGAACATACAATTCACTCGAATTTTTAGCTTTATACAAAGATAAATCAAAAACAAAAGAAGAAAAACCTCAAAAAGCGACTTCAACAACAGAGAAAAAAGATATTACAAAACCTATACAAAAAACAAATACTCCAAAACAAATAGTCCAGAAACCACAGGAAACCGTAAAGACTACAAAACTTGAATTTGTAATAGACAAATTAGTTGCCTCACCAAGAAAACCATCTTATATCACAATGATATTTAATACCTTTAAAAATGCCACAAAAATTAAACTTGAGGTTTATTCAATAAATACAGAAAATTCAATAAGAAATCCTGTATTTATCCTACCTTCCTTAAGGGTTATAAATGGTAGAGCTCAGGCTCAATTCTATTTTGCTGGAAGAAAGTTCAAGAGAAATCTATACCTTCCAAAGGGGAAATATAAAATTTTGGCAAAATATACTGTTTTTTCAGGAAATAAAATTTTAGAAACAAAAACAAAAATATTAGAAAATCATATCACTTTGTATTAAAAATTTGACACAATCTTTTTCTATTTTTATCATAATTAGTAAGATTTGAGGATAAAAATGAAAAAAAATATTTTAATTATCTTTTTCGTTTTATTTATCACATCTTTAATTTTTTGCAAAGATAAGTTAAACATTACAAACTATATAGAAATTACAAATTATATTGAATCAACAAACTATATCTATCTTACTAATTACACAACCAATATTGAAATTATTACCAATTTCTATACATATACGAATATATTTACAAATTATATCTTTATTACTAACTATACAAAACAAAACCCAAAAGGAGAGAAATATTACATACAGGCTGGTATTTTCATAAACAAAAGATTCGCAGAAAATTTAGTTAAAAAGTTAAAATCTCAAAAGTTTGACCCTTATATAATAGATAGTTATCCATATTATAAGGTATGTATAGGAAAAGACTTAACAGAAATAGAAGCAAGAAAAATATTGAATAAATTAAAAACAAAAGCAATAATTAAAAATATGGAGTGAAGATGTTTTTTTTAAAAAAAGATTTCAGGCTACTTAATGCTATTGATAGAAATGAAATAGAGCTGGCTTTAAATCTTGTCAGCAAAATAAAGGATATAAATCTTAGCGATAAGGTCGAAGGTGAAACTGCTATCGTAAAAGCAACAAAAGTCAATAATATTGAGCTAGTAGAAAGAATAATTTATAGAAACCCTGATTTAAATAAGCCAGACAAAGATGGCTGGACAGCTATATTCTGGGCAGTAGAAAACAACAACGAAAAAATCCTTTCTCTTCTCATAAACAAAGGAGCAAACATAAATTTTAAAGATAATGATGGACTTACCCCACTTCATATTGCAATATTAAACAATAACCACAATATGGTAAAAAAACTTTTATTCTACAAAGCAAATCCAAACATTCAGGATGAAGATGGAAAAACTCCATTGATATGGGCGGTGATAAATAGATTTACAAATCTTGTGAAAATTTTAGTAGAAAATACAGATTTAAACATTAAAGATAAGGAAGGAAATACTGCCCTCGATTATGCAAATATGAAAAAAGATGAAGAAATAATAAAAGTACTATTAAAGAAAAATAAATAGTTTACGATAAAAAACATTGATTGACAAGAAAGTTTATTGGAGAAAAGATGATAGTTGGCATAGGAATCGATGTAATAGAAATATCAAGAATAGAAAAGGTTTTTAACGAAGAAAAAAAACTTGAAAAAGTTTTCACAGAAGAAGAGATAAGATATTCCTTTTCAAATAAAGAACCATATTTACATTTAGCAGCAAGATTCTGTGCAAAAGAAGCATACTACAAATGTCTGGGAAAAGGCGTAATACATTTTAATGAAATAGAAACAAGAAGAATGGAAAATGGCAAACCCTACATTGTTCTATATGGAAAAACAAAAGAAATATGGGAAAATGCTGGCTCGCCCGATATTTTCGTGAGTTTGTCTCACAGTAAAACTGTTGCAACTGCAGTTGTAATTCTCGAAAAGAAGGAGCAATAAGGTGGATATAAAAGGTAAAACTATTGCCATCATCGGTGGTGGTTTATTACAGCTACCAGTTATTAAAACTGCCAAAAGACTTGGTTTAAAAACTGTTGTTGTAGATAGAAATCCACAGGCACCGGGAGTAAAAGAAGCAGATTTTTTTGTCCAGTCAAGCACTCTTGATGCAGAACTTACAAGTGATATACTTTTAAACTTTGATAAAGAAAAACAAAAGATAGATGCTGTACTTACAGTGGGAACAGATGCAAGCTATACTGTAGCTCTTTCTGCAAAAAAAATAGGACTTCCCGGCATAACACCAGAAACAGCTATCAAAGCCACAGACAAATACGAAATGAGAAAAGCCTTAAGAAGTGCTAAAGTACCAGTCCCAGATTTTGAAATAGTTGATAATTATACAAAAGCCTGCGAAGTAATGGAAAGAATGGGAACAGATTGCGTGATAAAACCAGTAAAAAATATGGGAGCAAGAGGTGTAAGAAGAGTTTTCAACCTTGATGACTTAAAAGAAGCATTTGAACTGGCAATGCAATATTCACAGGAAAGAAAGGTTTTAATAGAACAGTATATCGATGCACCTGAATTATCAATAGATTCTTTAATCTATAACAACGAAATTTTTATAACGGGTGTGGCAGATAGAATTATAGAATATGATCCATATTTTGTAGAAACAGGGCATATAATGCCAAGTCAATTAAGTGAGGATTTAATCTCTTACGCCATCGAAACATTTAAAAAAGGTATAAAAGCTCTCGGCATAAATATTGGGGCTGCAAAAGGTGACATAAAAATTTCGCATTCTGGCTGTTATATTGGTGAAATAGCCGCAAGGCTTTCTGGTGGGTTTATGTCCACCTATACATTTCCCTATTCTTCAGGAATAGATTTGATGGAAAACATAATTTATATTTCTCTTGGCTTACCCCCAGTAAATCTAACACCACAAAAAAACTGGGTATCAATAGAAAGAGCCATAATAGCCCCTCCCGGTATAGTATATGAAATAAAAGACAATTCAAAGAATATAAAATATTTAAATGATGTATTTCTTGATGTAAATTTAAAAGATAAAATACTTCCACCAAAAAACAACCTTGACAAACAGGGACATATAATTGTTGCTGCACCATCATATAGAGAAGCAATCATAGCCTCTCATAAGGCTATTCAATCAATAAAAATAAGAACTAATTATGAATATGAACCTGATATAAATATTCCAGAAAATCAAATCTTGGAAAAAGCCAGAATAAAGTTTAATGGGAAATGTGCCGTCTGTCCTGATTGTGATGGACAAAAATGTAAAGGCTGGATACCCGGTGTAGGTTCAATAGGGAATGGTTATGGTTTTACCAAAACCGTCGAAATGGTTAGAAAAATATCAATTATTCCTTCTTACATCCATGAAAATTTTAAGCCAGATACAACTTCAAATATTCTTGATATTGAAATTGACACTCCTGTATTTCCTGGACCCATAACTGGAGCGATAACAAATCTTGGAGGAGCAATAAGTGAGCTTGACCTTGCAAGATCAATCGTAAAAGGTGCAAATCATGCTGGAACTATCGGATTTTTAGGCGATGGGGCTACACCAACGAAATACAAAATTTCTATAAAAGTAATACTCGAAAATTTTGGAATGGCAATTCCTATCTTTAAGCCAAGAATAGATAATAAAATGATCTTTGAAAGAATAAAAGCAGCAGAAGAAGCTGGGGCTCTCGCCGTCGGTATAGACATAGATGCAGCCTCTTTTCTAACAATGGAAATAAAAGGACAAAATACATCAACAAAGAGTTTTGAAGAATTGAAAGAGATAATATCTTCAACAAATTTACCATTCGTTATAAAAGGCATCTTAAATCCGCGAGATGCAGAGATGGCATTAAAAGCAGGGGCAAAAATACTTATCATCTCAAATCATGGTGGAAGAGTCTCTGATTCTTATATAACCCCAATAGAAGCTCTGTTAAATATAAAAAGTGCAATTGGAAATGATGCAATAATAATATACGATGGTGGTATAAGAAGTGGTAATGATGTTTACAAGGTTTTAGCTCTTGGAGCAGATTTTGCAATGATAGGAAGACCTGTAATGATATATGCTACTGGTGGAGGAATTCAGGGAGTAAGGCAATATTTAAACAAAATAACTAATGAACTCAAAAAAGCTATGGCTTTAACAAACATAAAGAATTTAAAAGAACTTAAGGAATACGGCAAGAAAAATCTCAAAATCCCCAAGGATTTTGATTCTTAAATTTTTCTATTTCTACACCGGATAAATAAAAAGATAATATTTCTCTATAGTTTTTACCCTTTTTTGCAAGTCCTATTGCACCATACTGACAAACACCAACACCATGTCCAAGCCCTCTGCCTTTTATTAAATACCCATTCTCTTTCTTTTCAATAGTTAAAAAATTACTCTTGAGAAAATTCCACCCAAGTATTTTTGAAATACGGGCTTTAAACACATCAAAACTTTCAATTCTTCCATCAACTATAACCCTCTTTACCCTTTCTCCTGAATATACAAATTCAACATTCGTTATACCAATAGAATATAAAAAATCATTAGTTAAAAATCGTTCCCATTCTTTAAAATGCTCAGAAATATTACAATTTGTTTCTCCATTATAAAAACAATCCTTACTTCTATAAAATGGCAGATAATCATTCCACACATCTTCACTATTGGCTGTTTTACCACCACACGTCGAACTGAAATATACTGGTATGATAGAACCAGCAAACGTCAAAATCTCACCCTCGGTATCAATTATACATCTTTTACTTTGCTCGTTTTCTTCACTCATTCCTCTATAGCTCTGGCTATCCGTCAAAGAATTTACATCATAAGGCTCATTCTTTCTTGACTTTATAAAATAATAAGCAAGCGTCCTTGATAAAACCGCCTGAACTTTCATAGCTTCAAGTTCTGATGGTGGAATTTCACTATTTACAACACTATAAACATAATACTCCACTGGCAAAATATTTATAGCAAGCTCATTAGTTATTAAAAGCTCCCCCCTATAACTTCTATCATTTAAAATAAATTTATCTGTTTTAAAATGAATAGAGAACACTTCCCTGCCCAAGACAAATATTCTTTTACCTTCCATAATAATTTTGAATTGTGAATTTTTTACCTCAAACTCTCCATTTTTTGAAAATATAGTTGCATAACCTGAACTCAGCTTAACTGATAGCTCTCTTTCCTTTCTTGGATTAACCAAAACTCTTATTTTATCAGCATTTTCAAAATAAAACTTTCTATAAACCTCAACATAATTACTATTACTCAAAACAGAATGCAATAATTTTTTTTCAATAAGATAGCGAACAAATTCCTTTGAAGAAAAAAAATAATCTTCCGTAAATATTTCTTTAACTTCAAGACCTTCAGGAAAAATCAATGTAGCATTTTTATTAAACAAGTTACTATAATATAAAGAAATGCCCTCATTTATAAAATCTGGTAAATTACCTATTTTATCAATCCAGAAATGTAAAAATTCATGAAGAAAAATTTTCCTTAAATCAGATTTTGTCCTTAATACCCTGATAGGTTGAAAATATATATTATTTCCAGTAGAAACACCTCCAATTTTGTAGTCAACGCCAAAATTTTTTGTAAATTCATAAGTAGAAATTAAAAAAACTATTTCAACTTTTTCATTTTTGAATTTTAATTTAAACAAGTTTTCAATAATATTTTTTGCTTCAAGATATGAATTTTCTATAAGCTCTATTTCAGAAGTTGAGATAACCTCGTCAGATTTAACAATCCCACCAATAAAGGAATATTCAATACCATGTAAAAAATTTACAAAAAGGATTGAAATAAAGATCAATCTAAAATTTTCCATCTATAAATACCAATAAAGTTTTTATTTTCTGGAATAGGTCTCCACTTTATTTCCGGGTGGTTAAGAAGCTCGTTAAGAAATACCTTTTTTACAAAACCTTTATTTGTTTTATCTGGTCCTGTATGATAGATAAAATAAGGTTCAACATCTTTAATATATATCATAGAGTGAGAAGGCATCTTAAGATTATTTATGTCAAAAAAGAAAAATATATCTCCCTTTTGAGCTTCCCTGTAATCTCTTCCCTTAAAAACCATTGAATAGTTCCTGAGTAAAGACCCCGAAGCACTCTCACTGAAATCACTTTCTATACTATTTGTATCAAATTCTCCTTCTCTAATCCTGAAAACCCTTTTTCCAAGATATGGAATATCAGGGAAATAAAAAAGATTTTCATCTGGAACAGAAACATTCGGAAGATATTTAAACTTCTTCACCCAATCCTCAGTATGTCTCATCAAAGCCATCTTATAAGCAAATTCTATTAAACCAGAACAATCTTTATGAACATCATACCATTCATCAGATGGATAAAAAAACTGTGATTCAGCAATTATACAAAACCAGTCCACAAAGTTTTTTTTGTTTATTTCTTCCATAAAATCTGGATATCCATCTTTATCAAAATCACTGATAGGCAAAATTACAGAAATATTTGTAATAAATTGCTTATTCTTATAATTAATCTGAAGTTTTATACTATTTATAATTTGATTTGTATTATAAAAAATTAAAAAACTGCCATCTCTATTCAATATACTACAATAACCTTCAGGATAAATATTCAAATCTACATTTTTCTTTTTCTTTAAGAAAAATTTACCACTTAAAAATGTAATACTCAATGGTGACCTTTTGCTAACATAAAGCGAATCACGACTCAGTAAAATCCTGTATTTTTCTGGGAAAAAGAAAACTATGATAGCAACAACAAAAAAGAAGATTATAATAAATAAAATACCTCTACTTAATATAGACTTTTCCAACATATATCCTGTCATCTGGTTTTGTAAGCTTCATTTTAAAAACATATCTTTCTTCTTTTGAGGTTCCTTCATAAAGGATAGCATAAACAGTTGCCTCAGTCAACGAAACACCACCATAATAATGAATGTAAATATTATATTCTCCTTCCACAGGATAATCCATAACATATATCTCTGGACCATAACCTGTCGTTACATCAACATCAAGAGAACCGCCAAGCCTTGTTCTTCTATTTCCATAATAACACTCTCCACCATCAGGTTCAACAACATGGAGATCCATATCAGTGCCATCTGTATCCCAAAAAAGTAGAACCTTAAGGGTTGTTGGTGGAACATCAGCATAAAAAGAGATACTATCCTTGTCAAGTGGATTATCATACTTAGAAACAGTTATCACGTTTATTCCTCTTGCTGAAACCATATCTCTGTAAAATTCACTTTCTCCTCTTGCCCAGAATTCTATTCCATTATAGTTTATCTTAAATAACCCATTTACATCAGTAACTCTGAAATTAAAAATTTTTTCTCTCCTTAAACCACCTTCTGGTCTCTGTATATTTATAGCATAAAGCGTTAATGAAAATACAAATAAAATAATTATATACTTCTTCATACCTTCCTCCCTTAATTTTCAAGGATTTCAAACCCTACATTTTCACTGTTCGCGTTTATTTCTTCCTTATACATTCCATAAGCAAACGAACAGAAAGCAACATATTTACCCGGATAAACAGCCTGAATCAAATAATAATATTTTTTTGTCCCTTTCGGCACGTTACTGATATAAAGATTTGCCTTTCCTCTTGAAAATTCTCGATGAGTAGTTCCTTCAAAAAATTTAACACCAAGATCGTTGTAAGCATTCAAATCATAGACTGGTCTGAATCCTCCCGGAATACCATCTTCAATTACAACATAATCTACATTTACATCAGAAGATAACTCCAACTCTACAAGAACAACATCCATTGGCTTAACTTTCATACTATCCATCTTTTCAATATTTCTGCCATTCAATCTGTAAAATGTTCTCTTTATTGCCATTTTATTCTTCATCAATGGTTGCTTTATACTTTCAATATTGTATTTCAGATTAAAAGTAAAAAATAAATTCTCTTTACCTTTTATTGTTATCACATTCTTGCCTGTTTTAAATAAACTTGAAGGTATCTCTAATGAATTCTTAATCTCTTTCGCATCTACCTTATAACTTCCAAGTTTTTCATTATTCACAAATAAATCAAATGAACTTTCTTTGTCTTTAATATCATAGTTTTTCACATATTCAGTAAGAGTATAAACAACATTGGCAGTTGAAATAGTAGACCCCCACCTAAAATTTTTTCTATTTTTCAGTAAATAGTATACCCCCTTCGGAATCAAAACACTGTCTTTTTTCACACTCATTAAGGCTCTCAAGGCAAGGGCTGTAATATAAAACTCATCATTATACCAATCTACATACCTATCCCTCCAGTAAGCAATCTCTTTGTCCGAAGAAGCCATCGACTCAAGATAATTAGCAACCTCAAGGGCTTCCTTTTCAAGTCCAGAATTTTTAAGCGTTAAAACAAACAAAGCAACAATATCAACTCTATCAGTCTTATAATCCTTCATTAAATTTTTAAGCATATTTGGGAATTTAACATTTGCTTCTGAAAGGACATTCAAAGCATAAATTTTCAAATTAACATCTTTTTCTTGATCTACTGCTTTTGTAAGTGCAGTAATACCCTTATAATATACAGTAGAATCAATTTCATTAGGACTTATCCTTCTCACAAAATTAAGTGCTTTCATAACATAAGCTGTCATAAATGTATCAATTTTATTTTCGTTAAACCATCCCCACCCACCATCTTGATTTTGATAGGCTACCAGTTTTTTTACTCCTTCCTTTAAGATAAAATTTTTATCTTTAACAAAATCTGGTGGAAGTTTGATATTGAGCTTGTTTGCCACTTCAATCGCAAACAAACTTGGAAGAAAAGAGCTTGTAGTCTGTTCAACACAACCATGAGGATAAGTCTTAAGATACAACAAAGCATCCATTATAGCTGTCAATGGATTTTGATATTCAATATAACCGACTTTTGATGAAATTGTTTCTTTTATTGCTTCAGAAGGAATATCAAAACTAAAATTAATATCTTCTTTAGTCAACACTTTTGACTCACTTAAAACCACTGGTAAAGTAGCAGGAATAATATTGATACTTTCTTCTGCAATATCGATAGTTCCATCGCCAGTAGCCTTAATTCTTATACTCATTTTGCCTGTTCTAGCTGGTTTAATAGAGAAAGGAACTACAATGCTATCATTTTTGGCAATATTTGTTTCTTTAATTTTCAAATCAACCTCTCCGCCTGTCGTCATAGCTTCTAATTTTACATTTCTATTCTTAGAAGTCGAATTGAAAACTTTAATATAACCAATAGCCTTATCATATAACGTTATATTAAGAGGCATATTGAACGTAATGAAGAAATCCCTCTTTGAAACTACCTTCAAACTATTTTTACCTACTTTTGTATCCTTTGTAAAAGCAACCGCTGTTATTCTGAATTCTCCAATATTGTCTGGAAATCTTACTTTAAAACTTGCTTTTCCATCTTTATCAGTTTTAAGACTTCCTATCCACAAAACATTATCCCTGAAATCTTTTCTTACGGCTTCTTCTCCCTCCGAAGGATCCTTTATACCTGTAATGAATCTATCCCTTCTTAAATCATTAAAACTCCAGTATTTTCTATTGTAAATTTTCATTGACCAGTCTTCCCTAACATATCTTGAATAACCATAAAACCTTAGTTCAGTAGAATTATAGGTTAATACTCTATTCCATCTATAAGAATAAAAGAATATTCTTGGATCAGGTGATATTTCTGGGAATAGAGAATAAAGCCCTTCATTAACTACCGCTATCGACAGATCTGCCTCTACTCCCTTTCCCTTTGAATCTGAAACAAAAATATCAACATTAGCCTCACTTCTTGGAGAATACACTGAATTATCTGGAACTATTTTTATGTTTAAAACATTCTCTTTTGGAGGGACTTTAATCTTTACACTGTGTTGATAAACTTCATTGTTTGCAAACATAATAACTGAAAAGAAAAAGTTCGGCGACATCTTTGAAGTAATCGGAATTTCAACAAAGGTAGAATTTCCACTTAACTTTTTAATCTTATAATCAAAAATTGATTCTCTCTCTAAGGTAAAAAGTGCAGAACTATCATTAACAGCCGACAATACATAAATACTTGCTTTATCTCCTACTTCATATTCTTCCTTATCACACACTACCATAATATTTGCAGAGGCATAACTGAATGTTGCACCTTCAGAACCAATCCAGCTATAAGCATATTCCTCCTTTTCATTTCCATAAATGTCGGTTGTTGTTAACATCACAGATATATAACCCTTACCGGTAGCTTTAAAACTTATTGTTGCATTTCCTTCCTTGTCAGTTTTGACCTTACCTTCTGCTATAACTGCTTTTGTTTCTTCTATCATCGCTTTGTATGATATATCCTGCCCAGAGGCTTTTTTCCCATCAGCAAATCTTGCATTTACCTTAAGGCTAATTTGTTCACCGACCTTATAAACCATTTTAGAAAAATTTGCTTTCAAAAATACAAAACTCTTTACAACCTTAATTTTAGTTGAACCAAAACTTTGAGAAAAAGATTCATCTCTCACTTTTGCTCTTATAATATACGCATAATCCCTATCAACATTAGTCAATTCATAATTAAGCCTGAGTTCTCCATTTGCATTAAGTTTTCCGCTCCCAGAATAAACAAATTCTATTCTACTTGCATAAGAAGGATCCTCAAAAACATCTTTTGAAGTTTCAAAAATATCATCACTTAAGGGTGTCCTGAAAATTGCATATTCAACTTCACCAGATTTAACTACTTCGCCACTGTAATACTTCGCATTTATCTTAAACTCAACCTTTTTTGTTTTTGCACTGACTATATTATTTGTTGTTGATACACTTACTGCAAAATCAGGTGCGACATATTCTTCTATCCTGAATTCACCGATATATTTCTTACCATCTATCTCGCAAACTACTTTATAGATTCCTTTTGTAGCATTCTGTGGTATTGAAAAATTGAAGGAATAACTTCCATATTCATCAAGTTTTTCAGACACCTCAGTGTTATACTGGCTTCCAAGTGGATCAATTATATAGGACTTAAAATTAAGCTCCTTTGGCACTTTGTATTTTCCATCTTCATAATCCCTTGCAACTATCTTGATGTTAACTACGCTACCATTTTTATAAACAGGTGAATCCGTATAAATATAAACCATCCTTTCTATTTTGGGAGATGGGAAAGTAGAAAATTTATAAAATACTTTTTCTTTAACTTTATCACCCGTCTCTCCAAAAACTAAAAAATCAGAGTTCTCATCATATTTCAAATTATAGATAAATGGTTTTTCTGCCGTTGAATTTCCATCACCAATTTTTTTGCCAGTTTTGTAATTAAAAATTTCTATTTTAGCTGGGACAAAATCACCCGTTTTTTTGTTCACCATCATTACAAAAAGTTCTTTATCAGACTTTTTAACTATAAGTGCATTATGGCTTACAAGTATAAGTGTATAAGCTATCTGTTCTTCATTATACACTTCTGCAAGATAAAGACCCGATGGAAGTTTGCCAAAGTTAATATTTCTATAACTCCAGCCTGAAAAATTAGACTCAAGATCGACCTTAAGTTCCTTTACAACCTTATATTTTAACTTTTCAATAACTTTTTTCTGTGGATAATATTTTTTTTCTATTATACTACTATTTTTACTCACTATTTCTGTTTTTAACTTCTGATTACCCCCAAAAACCCTTCTACCCATTTCTCTTAAAATACCTTTTGCTTTATTGAGATAGGTAAATAAAAGAAATGTTGGATTGTTTTTTATATTAGAGTCTCCAAAATAAATCCTGTCAAGCTCCTTGGCAGATGACAGAAATGTTTCCATATCAGGTATTTGATATAACCTTATATTTACACTCTTTTCATAAGAACTCTCTATTTTGATTACTGAATTCTCTTCAGGAGAAAAACTTTTTTCAGTAGAAAGATAAAAAGAAAACAAATTTGTGCTAATTAATAAAAATAAAAAAATAAACTTTTTCATACCTTCCCTCCACTATTTAATAAAAAATTCATATTTATCAAAATCCTTTTCTACAACACCTCTACCACTCAGATAGCCCAATGTCTTTAGCCATTTTGAATATTCTTCTACATCCTGAGAATAAGTCTGTCTATAATCCTTAAAAGAATTGAAAAACTCACTACCAAGAGATTCAAAGTTAAATATAAAAGCTCCAATATTGTTTGCATAAAGATCTTTAAAATCTTTTACTGAAAAAGCATCAAGAATGGTTTTTTTCTTTCCCTCAAGAGTATTTATAAGATCGACTACTAACTTGATATTACTTGACAGATAAACGAAAGGTTCTCTTATGTAAAATACAACTTCATTCTTTTGATTTTGAAATATTCTGTAATTCTTGTATTTTTTAATAACCCAATTCTTTGTATTGTCCTTAGTAGTAAAATTCTCTACAAAATTTTGCATGACATATTCAGCATTCTTATAAAAGTTTTCTTTCATTTTCATCGAGATTATAAAATCTCCCTTTTCTTCCTTAGTCCTATAACCAAAAGCAATCTGATTATAAAATCCTTCTTTAAAATCCTTTTCAAAACCTTTCAAAACCTCTTCAGAGGCAATTGAAGAAAAAAATGTAAACGGATTAAGTGGCAAATGAAAGAATATCATCAAATCAGTTGGAAAACCATTTGCCATTTTTTTATCAATATATTCATTAATTTTTCTTTTGTTTGGTGACAAAAACAAGGTTAACTTTTTTGTTTTTAAACTCAAAGAAAATGTCATCTGAGGAACCTCTTTCCCAGAAAAAAATGTTTTTTCTGGAACTGTTATTAATAAACTATCAATTCCTTTATCAAAAAGATTATCTCCCGTCTTTGAATAAATTATATCAGAATCATATGTAAAAGCCTCATTAAATTGCTTTGAAGTCTTTTTAGGAAGTTTTTTGAAATTATAGGATAGATTTTTATTTTTTGAAATAACAATGAGGTTATCAAAAAATGCAACGTAATAATCTCCTTTCATTGCCTTAGCATTAGCAATCTCAAGTAAATCACTGATTAATTTTGATCCCTTTGTGTCTTTAAATTCGATAAGAAAAATTGTTCCATCTTTAGTCCTAACAATATAAAATTCATCTTTAAGAATATTAAAAATTGGTGAATTTAAGGCTTTTGAAAAACTTTCTATATCCTGATAAAGAGCACTATCAAGTGAAAAAAGATAATCAAAGAAATAGTCTGAATATTTTTGATCAATCGACTTCATAAAACTTCGCTGAAACTCTACCCTTAAATTCTTCAAATTTCTTACATAAAGTAATTCACTATATTCAGGCAAATCAACACCAAAAGATAAAGAAAAAAAGCATAAAATGAAAAAGATTTTTTTCATAATATCCTCCAGATTTATATAATTTCAGAAATCCTTAATAATCAGACAAAATAGACTTAAATATTTTAAGCCCGATCTCTGCTGCAAAAATACTTCTCACATCTTCAACCATCACATAACACAAAAACCTATTGTTTAAACACCCCACAAAAAAACCATTAACCCTTCTTAAATCTGGTTTTCCATCTTTTTCATATTGTCCTGTTCCAGTCTTACATATTATATTAACATCAGAAGAAAGATCAAGTTTTCTTCTGATTTCACTTACAGTTCCATTGATATAAACCATATTCATTCCAGAAATAAGAAGTTTATATAAATCATCAGGCAAATATTTTGTCTTAAAAATTAAACTCTCTATAGCATTAAAAAAATCTATAGGTTTTATCTTTATAAAATTATTTTTACCAATCATAGCCGCAATTTGCTCTTCTCTATTCAAAATAGTTCTTCCTTTATTTTCAAATCCTTTATACAACCCCCATTCACTTAATACATCAAGAAAAAGATTAAAATCAACATCCTTTGAAAAATAGTAAAAATAAGAATTGCAGGAAAGTGCAAAAGCTGGTATTAAGGACAATTCACCATGTCCATCTTTAAGCCAGCAAACACTATAGTCATCAGCATTAAATCCTTTACATCTATGTCTCTCAGTTACATCAACACTTCTATTTTTGAACTTTGCAATAATGGTAAAAATCTTAACTAATGAGCCATGAGAAAGTGGTTTGTTTTTAAGATTGTAATCATCAATATTAATGATAAATTCATTATTCTTGCAATCTTTTAAAATCACAATATAGGGTTTATTGATATCAGATAAAAATCCAAAATCAATAGAAAACAAACTTGAATATAAAAAAAACATCAATAATAAAAATCTCAAATATATCCTCTATTTTTTCATAAAAATTTCCCACATTACAATAGCAGAGGCTACAGATGCATTTAAACTATCAAGTTTGCCAGTAGTGGGTATTTTTACTATTTCATCACAGAGTTTTCTTGTAGATTTTCTCATTCCTTTATATTCACTCCCTATTACACAGGCAATTTTGGAGAAATTTTTTATATCAAAAAAACTTTTATCAGATTCGCCAGCAAAACCAGCTATAAAAAAACCTTCCTCTTTGAGATTAATTATCCAGTTATTAAGGTTATTTACATAAAGAACTTTCTGTTTGTAAATTCCTCCAGCGGAAGCCTTAATCGTCTGTGGAGTTATTCTTGCCGAATTATCATTTGGTAATATAATTAAATCACAACCTAAAAGTAATGCTGAACGAATTATCGCTCCAAGGTTTCCTGTATCTGTTATACCATCAAGTAAAAGTATTTTTTCTATATTCTCATCCAAAACAAAATTTTCTTCATTCTCTATTATGTTTTCTGGTAATAAAATATTAGCACATATACCCTGATGTTTCTGAGTTTGAGCTAATTTTTCAATCTCTCTTTCAAAAACAAAAAAGATTTTAATATCTTTTTCCTGAGCCACCTTAATAATTGGAATAAATTTATTCTTTTTTGATTTATCAAGATAAATAGACTCTATCTTAATATTGTCATTAAGTGCTTCTGAAACAGAATTTCTCCCATATATAAACAAGCCACCCTCCGTATAACTTATTCTAACTTTTTAGCTAAAAGTTGTCAAAAAATTTACCTTTTAAAATCCAAAAATTATAAAAAAATTCTCGGCTTCCATATTCGATAAGCAAAAATTTTATCAGTATGTATTGTAAGCTTTCGGAGAAAAGGGAGGCAATATCAAAAAAGTTTTTTTTGTAGCCAAAAATTGGTAAACCAAATAGTCACCTTTTTGCTTCGCAATGCTCAGCACAGGCTTTTTGGCAAAAGTCTCGCAACGTAACTTAATGTTACTTTCTTTTGTCATTGGCGACAGAAAGGGTCTTAAGACACTTTGTCGCCTTTCTTTTGTGGGCAAAAGATGATAAAACACTCTTCTTACTTTCTTTCTGAGTGAGAGGCTGTCTCACAACCTCACGGAAAAATTTTTATAAATAGTTTTATACAATAAAAACATGCAAAAAAGAGGGAATTTGCTCTTCATAACAGAAATTTTTGTATTTTTGTCATTATTACCGCTCATTTTCTTATACATTTTCTCAATATTATGAACTATTGCCATTAAACTATATTCACCTTTTACTTTTTCAAGACCTCTTAACCGAAATTCTCTGAATCCTTTATTGTATTTGATATTCCCAAAAACAGGCTCAATCGTATACATCCTTTCCTTATATTCCTCATAACCCCAGTCACTCCTGATTAAATTATACATTTTTTCTCTTAGATCTTCATCAACATACCTTGTTATCTTTCGACCAATCTTGCCTCTACAGCATATTTCTCGGTTTTCACATCCCTTACATTCCCTACACCTGTATTGTACATATTCTACTACAAGACCATTCTTTCTTTTCACTTTCTGTCTCTTTTGTGTCTCTCTATACAATTTCTTCCCTTCAAGGCACTAAACAAAGAATTGTGTCTATATAAAATAATATAAAAAAATTTTAAAATATTTCGATAAAAAAATCTATAAC
>JBBFLL010000019.1:0-48159 GCA_037479045.1 Brevinematales bacterium
CCCCATTGTTAAATATGTGTTATTATATTTAACATACAAATATTTGTCAAATATTATAGCTGAGCTAAGCAGATATGCAAAATTAAAAACAATCATCAAAATCACAAAAAATCAATCCCAAAAAATTTGACTTTTTGAGTGGGGGGGGTATAATACTGCGATTTTTTATTAAAAATTTTTTTTCATTAATCAATAAATAATAAACCTAATTATAAAGGAGGTTAAGGTTATGAAGAATTTTTTACTTTTTGCTTTAGCTTTTGTTATGGTTGCTTCTTGTTCTTTATCTAACGAGGTGGGCAAAGGAGGTCTTGAGACAGAGACTTCTGAAATCGGTGGTGTTGCAAGTCTTACTATTGAGCTTGATGTGGGTCAAGGTGATGCTTCAACAAAAAGTGTTATTAGTGTTGAAGAGTTTGATGTTGTTGGAGCTACTATTGCTCTTTCAAACTCTTATGGTGAAGGAGAGGTAAAGACATGGAAAGCTGGAGATTCTTTTGTTTTTACATTTCAGGCTAAGAGAACTGGAATGCATACGATTACAGTAACAGACTGGGATAATGGTGGTAATACCAATGTTGCCACAGCAACAATCAATATGAAGAATGGTAAGAACTACAGAATTAAGGTGAGACTTGGTGGTGTGATTTATATTCAAACAGTTAAAGAAGAAGAAGAAGAAGAAGAAAAAATTTCTTTCAATTTTGATGATGGAAATAAGAATGGTTGGGTTGAAAGTAGGAGATATTGGAGTATTACCAATGGATTATATTGCTTAGATGGTGATTATGTGAATTTTTATGTTGATAGGGATGGTTATAGTGTTTATGGAGCTGGAGATGATAAGTTAAAAAACTATGTATTTAAAGTAGATGTAAAGGGTTTAAGTGATCTTAAACATCCTATTTTATTATTTAAAGTCATAAGTTGGCAAGACAATTTTTCAAAAACACCTTTTAGTGCTTACAGATTAGATTTTCGTCCGCTAGATTCAATCGATGACCCTGGAATGTGGTATCTCGAAAAATGGAGTACTATTAATGGAACTAATAAAAATGATAGACTTATTAGTGGATATTCTTCTTTATTCAAGAGTGGTTGGAACCATATTGAAATCTCTGTGATTTCTAATAATATAGAAATAAAAGTTAATGATAGTGTTCTTACTAATATTGTTGATAATAATATGATTCCATATGGTGGGGTTGGTTTAGGAGCTATATGGGAAAGCGATGCTGCTTTCGATAACGTTGAAATTATAATAAAATAATTTTATAAAGGCTGTCCTTTTTGGACAGCCTTTTTTATTTAGTTGAAATTTTTATCCGCTGGCTTTAAAATAATAAAGAAATGATTTGAATAAAAACAATTTTTAGTATTTAACTTATATTAAAATTTTGATATATTATATTTAAGTAAATAAAATCTTTGATAAAAATGTTAATGTATTATTTTTTTAAAATAAATGTTTAATTTTATTACAAGAATTATTAGATTTAAAATATTAAAAAATTTATTTATAAAAGAGGTAGAAAGTGAACCCTAATATTTACGTTTTCATTGGAACAATAGCAGAATTAATAAAACTATTTCCAATAATAAAAAAAATGGAAAAAAGTAATATAAGTTTTAAAATAATAGCATCCAATCAAAATGATATACTAAAATCTGATCTCTTTTCTTATATTGAAAAAAAAGAAATTATCTATATATCCAAGGGACCTAGTAAACAATCAGTTATTTCTGTTTTTTTTTGGTTTATCAAAACTTTATTTTCAGGATATTTTAAACTCAAATTAGAATTAAATAAAAAAGATACCTCCATTTTTATCATTCATGGAGATACTATATCCACTCTCATTGGAGGAATATTAGGTAAGATTTTAAAATCAAAAATTTTTCATGTTGAAGCTGGTTTACGCTCTTTTAATTTTTTAAGACCATTTCCAGAAGAATTAAATAGATTCATTGTTTCTTTTTTATCAGATGTTTCATTTTGTCCTAACGAGTGGGCGGTCAACAACTTAATTAAAAGAAAATCAGTTAAAATTAATACTTATAACAATACTTTAATCGAAAGTCTTTTATTTGCAAAAACTATAAATATAGAAAACGAACTTCTAAAAAGTATTCCTGAGGATTTTTTTATATGTGTTATTCACAGACAAGAAAACATCTATAATAAAAAATTAATTATCTATTTAATAAAAAAAATAACGGAATTTTCTCAACAAAAGAAATGTATTTTTATTCTCCATGAACCTACCAAGCAAGTTCTTAAGAAATATGGTTTATTAAACTTGCTTGAAGGAAATAAAAATATATTAATTTTAGGAAGATTGCCTTATTTATTATTTACAAAAATTCTTGAAAAATCCGATTTTATTATTACAGATGGAGGAAGTAACCAAGAAGAAGCTTACTACCTTGGAAAAACATGTCTTTTACTAAGAAAAGAAACTGAAAGAATAGAAGGATTAAATGAGAATGTTATAATAAGCAAATTAAAAGAAGATAATATAAATGAATTCTTTAATAATATAAAAAATAAAAAATTTCAAAACAACACAAAAATAAAAATTGAAAAATATCCATCAGATATAATAATTGAATATATCAAAAATGTTGAAAACACAGATCCTATTTATTTCCATAAGAAGTAGATGTTTTAATTTTTTTTCCAAAAATTTTAGCTATAACACAAAATAATATATAAAATGAAGTAAAAAAAGTAATAAAAGGATGTAACAAAAAAACTTTTTTTTTCTTTTCAAGAAATAGCCTTATACCTGTTATAGCAGGAATAATTATAGAAAAAGAGTATGGAATAAAAAAAATTTTTTTTATTTTTACAAAATGAGGTAAAAACTTTTCTCTATTTATAAAACCAACTCCACTTTTATCAGGGAAAAAGATGCTATGTTCAATTCTCCATTTAATCTTTGAAACATATGTTTTAATATTTGAAGAAGAATAATGATTTATAAAATCGTTTTTCATTACACCAAGAGCCATTGTTTTTCGTGCCATTAGGTTAAAAATTAAAGGTATTGTATTTATAGAAAAAGAATCTGATATAAGATTTAAAATAAACTCTTTTTCAAAAGTATGAGTTCCTCCATCTATTATTGGATATAAGCTATTTTTATTAAAAGAAATAAGATAATAATTTTCCTCTTCTAAAAGAATAGAATATTTTCGTTTTAATGATTTTTGAAAATTATCACCTTCAATTCCATATATAAAAAAAGAAAATGGATCACCTACAGTATTAGAATAAAAATTTATCTCACTAAAACTAGGCGGATTTAACAATCCACTACATATTATATTTTTTATATTTTTATTATTTATAAAACATTCAAATCTATTCTTTAGGGAATTCTTATTTGTAAACTCTTCATCTGAATCCATAAAAACAATGTATTTCCCTTTTGCTTCAATAAAACCAAAATATTTACCCCACTCTGGTAATTTATTTTCATTTCTTATTATTTTGCAGCCAAAATCTAATCCAATTTCTAAAGTTTTATCAGTAGAACCACCATCACATAATAAAATTTCAATTTTTTTTTGTTCAAATTCTTGATTTCGTATAGATTTCAAAGATTTTTCAATAGTTTTTTCAGAATTTAAAGTGGGCATAATAATTGTAAAAACCAAATCCATCCTAAAATCCTAAATAATTTGATATTTATTATAATCTAAAATATAATCTTAAGCAAATTTTGTTTGTTGTTTGAATTTTATGAAATGGAAATTATTATTAACCCTTTTATTTTTTAACTTTATCTTTGCCGAACAGGATTTATTTTTTTATAATGAAGTTTCAGCATATTATATCAATGAAACTTTTGTCTACAATGCTAATAAAATAGGTATGAATGGGCTTTCTATCAGATATTCATTGCCTGCTGTTGTAAGAGGATTCTCTTTTTCAATATCTCAAAGTTATGGAAATGAATACTCAAAAACATCTTTTTCTGTAGGCATATCTCCATTTTTCCCTCTTGCTATGGCAGATGGGGCATTGGGAAAATTTTTATTAAAAAGTTTTAATCCCCAACTTGGATGCACTGGTTGTTGTCTTGGAATTTCTGGATTTACAATTGTCCTACTTGCGATATACAGTGAAATCTATTTTCAACCGAGTTTTACCTGTGTTAACTACAAAGAAAAGCAAGAATGGCTTTTTCACCCCGAAATAACGTTTAATTTCACACTGCCACTATGGTATTTCTTTCCAGAAGGATATGTAAAATTCCCAATTTACTTTAAGGCTGGATGGTCAACAATCGTCTTTAAAGAAATACTTAACTCAAAGGTAGAAAATTCTTCTTTCAATATTGGTTTATCAATTGGCTTTTAAAATTTCTACTTTATTTATGATTTCTTTCGCAGTTGTTATACCTTCAAGATTTTCTATAAGATCACCCTTCAGGTTTGTTTTGTATTTAAGTTTTAACTCTATTTTGTCCTTAAAATTTGGTTCTACAACTGCTTCATAAACAAGGCTTGGTTGCCCATCATATAGATTTCCCATTGGATAAGATTCATTTTCATCAAATGAATTATTTACTTCAAAATAGACTATTAACTTTCTATCAGCAGGTAATTTTATTGATATTTTAGAACTTGCTTTTGGAGAAGCACCTGTCACACTATCTGGTAAAGGCTTGTTTTTAGTAGGAAGATTATCTTTAAAGACTTTTACCCATCTTGGAAAAGTATATTCTCTGAAAATTTTATTTTTATCATATGACTGTCCTGCCCAATCCTGTTTTGCAAATCTTCTTGTCATCCAGATGGTTTCTTTGTATTTGCCATCTTCACTTTCAACCCACAAAACCATTTGTGGTGTTGTCTTAAAAGAGAAAATTCCTATTTTACCCTGCTGGACAAAATGTTTCCCCACTTCAATGTTCAAAATAAAATCTGTTGCAAATAAACCTTGAAAACACAAAAAAAGAAAAACTAAATATTTCATACCATCTCCTTATTTTTTATAACCAACTGGCATAAGTATTACAGGTGTTTCATTCTTTTGCATCTCGAATAAAATTTTAACTCTATCGTCATAAAATGCACCAACTACAACAGTCCCAAGACCAAGATTTTCTGCCATCAGATGGATATTTTGTGCCACACAACCTGCCTCAATATACGTATAATTAGTCCCTCTTGCTCCATATTTAGCCGTCACCCTGTCAAATACAACTCCTATAACTATTACTAAAGGTGCTTTTATAATACAGTCCTGTCTTAAAGCTGCTTCGTAAAGATTGGTTATAATATTTTTACTTGAAATTGCTACAACAGAATTTTTTTGAGGAATAAACTTATAAATTCCTGTGGCTAAATTTTCAACTCTATTTGCCATTATGTATATCTCTATTGGATATAAGGCTCCTGCAGATGGAGTTGTTCTGAAACCTTCTTTTGAAGTTATTCCTTGTGCCGCCCACAGAATATAAGATAAGTCCTTAAAACTGATTGGCTTCAAAGAATAGTCTCTCGTAGATCTTCTGTTCTGGATTATTTTTTCTAATGGGCCATTAACATTGACTTTTTCAAGATCTATCTCTTTTCCATACATAGAATAAAATAATAAAAGCAAAATAAAAATATATAACTTTTTATTCATATTTTTTTGTAGAACCTCTTAAAACAAGGTCTACAGGTATTACTTTCACAAAATTTTTTTTATTTTCAAATGTATTATTTATCATTTCGAGCAAAATCTCTATAGCTGTCTTTGCAATTTTATCATGATATACATGAATAGTAGTAAGAGCTGGGTGTGATTGAGAGGCAGCCTCTATATCATCAAAGCCAACTATACTTATATCATCAGGAATCTTTTTACCCTTGAGTTGCAACCCCTTCATCAATCCAAGTGCCATAAGATCGTTTGCGGTAACAACTGCTGTCGGTAATGGAGACAGTGAAATAATTTTATCTGTAAGATTAAAACCAGTATCAAATAAAAAATCCCCCTCAATTATGTAATCATCTGGAACTGTAATCTTTGCATCTTTTAATGCTTTCTTATAACCTTCAAATCTATCAAATGTAAGTTTATTATTGAACCTTCCAGTAATATAAGCTATCCTCTTATGACCCAACTCGATAAGATGTTTGGTAGCCTGATAACCACCTGAAAAGTTATCAGGTATAACGGCTGGAATATTAGAATTTTCAAGTGCATTTTCAAGAGTAACACAATTTATAAATTCTGAAATATTCTGTAAATATTCCTCTTCTTCTGGAAATAATGTAAAAAGCACTCCATCAACTTTTCTTTTTTCTGAAAATGGAAAAATATCTTTAACTTTTGAGAAATATAAAAGATTATAACCATAAAGACGAACATTCCTCTCTATCTGGTTAAACAAAGTAGAATAATAATGCCCTGTAATGCCACCACCTATCCATTCAGGCAGAAAAAAACCAATATTATACGTCTTTTTATAAATATACCCTTTCCTACAAACGAACGTCCCCTTACCGGGTTCCTTGTAAAGTAGCTCTTCTTCAGTCAAATCTTCTATCGCCTTTCTCATAGTCATATAGGAAACTTTGAATCTCTCAGCCAGAACCCTTTCACCGGGAAGTTTATCGGTGTATTCACCCTCTAAAATTGCACGTTTGATCATCTGTTTTATTTTTTCATACTTGGGTAAAAATTTTTCATTTTCCATAAAATCTGCCTATCTTCTTAGTTATGAAAAATAATAAAACATTTACATTAATTTGTCAAATAAACAACCACATTTTGTATTAATCTAACAATATTAATATTTTCAAAGGTTTTACTACTATGGCCAAGTGCAAAATAAAAAACCTTACCAAGTCCATAAGGTTTTATCCAGCACAGAGGTAGCTTAAATCCCTCATAAAAGTTATACAAAAGGGTTTCAAAAGGCGGGAAATATTCCATCATATAAAGTTCATCTTCTATCTCAAAATTTTTTATATTATTTGTAAGTTTTTTTCTTTCCTTTAAAACTTTAAATCTTGAAATTTCTGGATGAGTGAGAAACTTAGCACCAAGCATTTTGCTAAACCATTCATTTTTAGTGGTGGAAGCTGCATGTATTCCTATAAAATTTTTTGGTGAACCATATTTTCCCCATGGATTGCCTATAATTGCCTCTTTCAGACTTTCAGATTGTTCTTCGCTGAGAAATGCATCAGTTTTAGAAAAGATAATTAAATCAAAGTTTTTAATATTCCCTTCAAGTAAAGAATCATTGTCTTCAGTAAAAACTATATTTAAACCTTTAAGAATATCTCTGAATATAAACATTTCTTCAATTGGGTGGAAATTACCACCACCAAGAAAAAGTATATTTTTGCTCATAAAATCTTAAGTTTATCAACCACAAAATCTATATCTTCATTGATAACAGCTTTTGATTTCTCGTCATATGGTGTTGGTTCTTTATTTATTATAACTAACTTTGCTTTTTCATCTATATAGGAAGGCAAGGTGCTTGCTGGATAAACAGTAAGCGAAGTTCCAATAGTTATAAGTAAATCAGCCTTTTGAACCTCTGTTAAAGCTTTTTCAAGATCGTGAACATACTCTCCAAAGAAGACTACATCTGGCTTCAAAATTCCATTGCACTTTTCGCAATGCGGAACATCTTTATTCAACATTTTTTCTATAGCTTTTTTATAAAGTTCAGTATTACATTCTATTTGATGATAACAGGAAATACATATAAATTTTTCGAGATTTCCATGAAGTTCTATAACATTTGTATTTCCAGCTTTTTTGTGAAGTCCATCGATATTTTGTGTTATTACTACTTTGAGTTTGCCCATATCTTCAAGTTTTTTGAGAAAAAAATGTCCTTTATTGGGTTTTGCATTCACTATTTTATCAAACATTTCATAAAAATTTGAGTAGAAAAAATCAGGGTGTTCTCTGAAATATTCGATTGAAAAGAGTTTTTCAAATTCAGTATTTTCTCTATACAAGCCCTTTGGCCCTCTGAAGTCTGGAATACCTGAATTTGTAGAAATACCAGCTCCAGTTAATGCAACTATGTAATTACTTTTAACTATCAAATCCATCAAAATATCAATCTCTGAATTCATAACGTCCTCGCTTTATTAATTTTTATTTAACCTTTAAAAACTTTCTTTTCCCCACCTTTATTATTGTTTCTGTGCCTGATGATATTATATAATTTTCGTCGTTTATCCTCTCGCCATTTACATAAACTGCATTTTGCTGTAACATTCTCCTGACTTCACTCTTTGAAGGCAATACCTTGGCTTCTAAAAGTATATCTATTATTTTCATACTACCAGGAACCAAAAACTCTTCCATTTCATCTGGAAGTCCTTTTTCCTTGAAAACCCTCTCAAACTCAGCAAAAGCTCTTTCTGCCGTAAGATTATCATAATACTGTGCCACAAGAGTCTTTGCAAGCAAAACTTTATAATCTCTCGGGTTTTCACCCTCTTTCATTTTCTTTTCATATTCTTTTATCTTTTCAAGAGGGACATCTGTCAAAAGCTCAAAATATTTAACTATAAGATTGTCTGGTATAGACATAGTTTTACCAAACATCTGGTCTGGTGGTTCAGAGATGCCTATATAATTACCGAGTGATTTTGACATTTTATTAACACCATCAGTTCCCTCAAGGAGTGGTAATGTCATAACTATTTGTGGAGTTTGCCCATATTCCTTCTGAAGCTCTCTACCAACAAGCAAGTTAAATTTCTGATCAGTCCCACCAATTTCTACATCTGCCTTAAGAACAACTGAATCATACCCCTGAATCAAAGGATACATAAATTCTATGAGAGATATTGGCTTATTTTCTTTGTATCTTTTAAAGAAATCGTCTCTCTCAAGCATTCTTGCAACTGTATATCTGGACGTAAGGTCAAGCACATCTGCAAAATACATTTTTTCACACCAGCTACTATTAAAAACTACATTTGTCTTAGAAGGATCCAGAATCTTAAAAATCTGTCTTTTATATGTTTCTGCATTCTGTAAAACTTCTTCCCTTGTCAATCTTTTTCTTGTGGAAGATTTGCCTGTTGGGTCTCCTATCATTCCAGTAAAATCTCCAATAAGAAAATAAACTTCATGTCCTAAATCCTGAAACTGTCTTAATTTTCTTAAAGGAACCGAATGACCAAGATGAAGATCTGGAGCAGAAGGATCAGCCCCCATTTTGATTCTTAAAGGGCGGTTTTCCTTGATGGATTGTTCAAGTTTTTCTTTCAATTCCTCTTCAGGAATAATCTCAACAACGCCTCTCGATAAAATTTTAAGCTGTTCAGAAGCTGGTAAAGACATACAAACCTCTTAATAAATTTTATTTTAGTTAATTAGTTTAATTAAAAATAAAAATATTGTCAATTTATAACAGTTCTAAAAGTTTTGATATGATGTTGTATAGTTTTTCTTTTGATTTTCTGCCTGTTTCTACAACATCACTATGAGATAAGTTTTTCTCCATACCACTTGCTTTGTTGGTAATCACAGAAAAACCGATAACTTTAATTTTATAATAGTTTGCAAGTATTACTTCCTGAATCGTTGACATACCAACTGCATCAGCACCAAGTGTCTTAAATGCCGTGATTTCAGCTGGAGTTTCATAAGAAGGTCCTCTTACACCAATATAAGTCCCCTTTTTTATATTAAAATCTTTTTTCAATATTTCATAATACTTCGTTAAGTAAGGAGACGTCATATCAATAAAGACTGGATCATATTCTGTAAGTATGTTAACTCCCTGAAAGTTGATGTGATCTTCTATCATCATTATATCACCAGCTTCAAATTCGGGATTTATTCCACCTGCTGCATTTGTTATTATAAGGTTTTTTACTTTCTTCTCGCCATATATTGCTACTGGCAAGCCAACTTCAAAAAGTGAAAAATTTTCATACAAATGAAGTCTTCCTGATTGAATCACTATATTTTTATCTTTAAACTTTCCAAATATAAATTCTGAATTATGTCCCTTTACAGTTGAAGTTTTAAGATATGGAATTTCAGAAAATTTGACGACTTTTTCTACCTCAATAAACGAAAATTTTTCACTACTAAGACCAGAACCAAGAATTATAGCAACATCTATATTTTCAAAAGGTGATAATTTTGAAAATATTCTTACTGCCTTTTCTAACTTTTTCATTTTATTTTTTTTACTATAAAATTTCCATATAAGTCAGTTGCTTTCACAAGGATAAAAAGCTCATCTCCCGTTAATTCAAGTGAAAAATTTTCATCTTTCTGGTCATATAGATTATCAAGAGGATTAAGTTTAGTCCACTTTTTGCCATTTACACTATAACTTACTGAAATAATGGGAGACAACCTGTCTTTTACATTAAAAAATAGCTTTTTGCCCTGCAATTTAATATCAACAACTTCTGGTGGAGTATTGTCTACCAAATATGGGCCAATAATTTTAAAACTCTCTTTTGGATTATCCTGATTTGACTTGATATCTGAAGCCACAAGTTTTAAATAATAAACTCCATCACCAAACAATTCCTTTTGAATATCAAAATATGTATCTTCAATAGGAGAATCATTCAACTTAACAAAATCTGTATTTTCAAGTCTTACATAAAGATCATAAACAAGGCTATCTTTATTGTCATCACTTGCCTGCCAGTTAAATTTATAATTATTTCCTTGTTGATTAACCTCAAACTTTTCAATAAATGGTGCAACATTATACTGTAAGAATGGAATATATAAATAGTTAAGTCTTGGAGTGTTTTTACCATCTGAATAAAACTCAACTTTATATTTTATGAATCTATTGTCCTCTGATTTGACTTTGTTGTTTTCTGTTTGTTCCCACTTACTGAAGAAACTCTCATCAGATGTAGCTCCTGATTTTGTAAAAATTTTTATATCTGTCTTTGAAGGAACAGTTCCCTCATAAATTATTTCTCCAAATTTTGACTTAATTTCACAGTCAAAAACTCCAGAAGAAAAATATCCACTTTTTGAGTATGAATTTTCATTTATTTCATAAACCCTTGAAGGTTCAATTGTTATGCCATAAAATTTATTTTGAGTTCTCAAAAGTTTTATAAATTTTCCATCTCCAGAAGAAATAAATTTCAGTGGAGAATTCTTACTGATTTCAAAAAATCCACCCTGCTCTTCTACAGAAATATATATTTTATCTTTTATAATATTCATTGAAACAAAAGAAAGAGTGCTTTCAAATATTTTTGTTAATACATTTTCTTTAATGTTAAAGAGATAAAGTCTTGAGGCTGATTGTGAAGATTTTGATTTTGAATCTATCGGGTTAGTAATATCCTGATCTGAACTTAAACTCGATGTATTCTTTTTTTCCTTTTTCTGCTGATCTTTTGATTTCCTCTGTCCTGTAATTAAGTAAATATCATTGTTCATCTTTGCTATATCAACAATATTATCATCAAGATAGATAAGAGGTGTATAACTTCTTGACTTTAAGTTAACTTTATACAATATATTTGAATCACTGAAAAAATAAAGTTCATCATTATAAACTATTCCATTTAAGATATTTTTTTCCTTCTCGTTAAAATCAATTTTATGTTCTATATTAAGACTTTTATCAAGAATATAGATATTCGCTGGATTACCAGCAAGAATAATAATTTTATCCTTATAATTCATCATTTTCCATAAATATTGATTGTTAAATTTAATCTTGTTCTCTACTTCAAATTTGTCATTTAAGATAAAAAGGGTTGCATCTGGAAGTGCTGTAAGCATTGTCTTTTTATTAAATATCAAAATATCTGTGAAAAGTATATTTTCTTTACTTGAGAAAACTTCTTTATAACCTTTGCCATCAAGCAAGAAAAGTGAAGCTTTTTCACCTGAAGCTATAAGTAAGCTGTTATCTTTTTCGACTACGCTCCATATAATCCTATCAATCTCAAAAATCTGATTTAAATCTGGAGAAAGTTCTATTGAGCCATTTTCAAGAAAAGTAATATTACTTAGCTCATAGTCTTCAATCCTATCAAATCTGAATCCACCAGCATATCTTGTAGAAACAGAAAATAATGTTGAAGTTATAAGAAAGAAAAACAAAAAAAATCTCATAAATTTTCCTAAAACAATATTATTTTAAAAAGGACAGCATGGAGTATAGCAACTACAAGTGCTATAACCCCTGCTATTCCTCTGTATTTTTCTATAAAATCATAATACTTGTTTTTTTCTTCTTGTGGGATATTAAGAATTTCTATTATACCGGGATAGATGACCACTGAACTTAACACCATCGCAATTGAAGGTAATAATGCTCCAATTATCGTAGGACCTCCTTCTGGATAACCAAAATCGGGAGCAAAAAAGTTCCATATTCCTATTATTAATCCTGAAAAAGCCATAAGAAATCTCACACTACCTTTATCAAAGAAGGCTTTAATCGACATAAGTGTGTTATTAAACTTTTCAGAATTAAACTTTACCTTATCCCATATTTCCAGAAGAACCAAACTATAGAAGAAAAGTATCAGAACCAAAAGAATAACTCCCGGCATACATACCTCCCACAAAAATACTTTTATAAGTTACACAAGTAACTCTTTATAGACTGCAACTCCTGTTCTGCATCATTTACAAGTTCTTCTATTATTTCTTTCATAGGCTGAATTTTCTTAACAAGACCAACACTCTGTCCTGCCATCACAGAACCATAGTCAATATCACCTTCTACAGCAGCTTTTCTTAATCCACCAATCCAGAATTTTTCAACTTCAAACTGTGCCTGTTCATGGGTAATCTCACCTGCTTCCATTTTTTTCAAGAGTTCAAGCTGAAGTTTACCAAATTGTTCCATCGCTTTATTCTTTAAAGCTCTTACAGCAACAACATGAAGTTTCTGGTCATACTGAGGGGTAGCAATAGCATGTCTTGCCCTTGCCTTGATGAAAGCCTGTTTGAAATTTGGATGAACATTACATTCCTCACTCACCACAAATCTCGTTCCAAGCTGAACACCAGCAGCCCCCATAAGAAGCATATGAGCTATCATCTTACCTGTCCCTATACCACCAGCAACAAACACTGGCACTTCCTTCGTCTTAAAAAGTATTTGCTGAAGAAGAATCATTGTAGAAACATATCCTATATGTCCACCAGCCTCACTGCCTTCAAGTATTAAAGCATCACAACCAAATCTTATCATTTGTTCTGAAATCTGATCGGTTGAAGCAAAAGCCATACATCTCTTACCGGCTTTTTTCATGCCCTGAACATCGTGAATCTTTGGAAAATTTCCAGCAAAAATTACAAAAGGAACATTTTTAGACTGAACAATCTCATACTGCTTTCTGAAATTTGGAGCAATAGTAATAAGATTAACCGCAAATGGTGTCTTAAGAGTAGATATGAACTTGTCAACTTCTTTTTCAAATAGATCTGGATCCATATTTCCACCAGCAAGTGTAGGAAAAGCCCCATTTTCGCTAACTGCTTTCGCAAGGTTGATATCAGAAACCCATGTCATAGCACCACACATTATTGGGTATTTAACCCCTAAAAACTCTTTACCTCGAGCCCAAACTTTTTCAAGTATACTCATTTTTTAAAACTCCTTCCATATTTTTGGTTTAAGTTTAGGACATATTCTAAAAAAAAAAGTTGTTTTTGTCAATTTTATAAAATTCAAATTCAAAAATATTTTTTTTGTTTTTATAATTTTATGTTTAACATCAAAATAAAATTTATTTTAAAATTTGATATTTTTTATACTTATCATTAAAATATTAGATTAAAATTTTAATTAAAACATATCTCTTTTCTTCGCCTCTGTTTTTTATATATTTTCAGGAGGTTTTAATGTTTGAAAAGAAAGAAGCTCCCGTCTGGCTTACTGAAGAAATGAACAATTTCATCAATGAATGGAAAGGTAAAGAAGGCAACCTCATTATGATACTTCATAAGGTTCAAGACGAGTACGGTTATATTCCGAGAGAAGTTGCTCTTGAACTATCAAGAATGCTTGATGTTCCTCTTGCAAAGATTTATGGTGTTGTAACTTTTTATCATTTCTTCAAATTAAAGAAACCAGGCAAAAACAAAATTTCTGTATGTATGGGAACTGCCTGCTACCTGAAAGGTGGTGAAGATCTTATGAAAGAAATTGAAGAAAACATTGGTGTAGGTGTTGGTGGAACTACTGAAGATGGACTTTTCTCACTTGAGGCTGTTAGATGTATTGGTTGTTGTGGACTTGCACCTGTCATTACAATTAATTCAGACGTATATGGAAGACTCACTAAAGATAAGATTCACGAAATTATTGCAAAATACAGGGGAGAATAATGCATTTTTATCTTACTGATGCTATCTTTGACCTTGTTCAGAACTCAATTGAAGCTAATTCAACTTTTATTGTTATAGATATTGTTGAAAAAGATTCAGAGTACAATATTTTTATCTCTGACAATGGAAAAGGTATCGAAAAAGATAAACTGGATAAAGTTTTTAATCCAGACATTACAGAAATGGAAAAACACAAGAATAGAAAGTTTGGACTTGGGCTTTCTTTTATAAAGCATCAGTGCGAATTAGTCGATGGAAAGATAGAAATTGACTCCATAGTGGGTGAAGGAACAAGCATTCACATACAATTACCAAAAAATCATCCTGACACTCCACCTATGGGAGACATTGGAAGTCTTGTTAGTGAAATTTTTATGCTTTCTGATGGTTGTGAAATAGTTTTTAACAGATATATAAACAACAAAAAATATGAATTAATAAAAAGTAAGATTGTAACAAATGACATAAGATGGGTAAAAAACTTAAAAGAATATATAAATCAATTTGAAACTTCTTTCGTTGAGATGGAAGTTAAATAAAGGAGGATTTTATGCCAAAATTAACCCTTGAAGAATTAAGAAAGTTAAGAGAAGACACAAAGAAAGAAATATCAAAAAGAGATGTTAGTGATAAATCAATCCTTGTTCTTGTCGGAATGGGAACCTGTGGTATTGCTGCTGGAGCAAGGGAAACTTTACAGGCATTTGTCGAACAGATAGAAAAGAAAGGTTTAACAAATGTAGTAATTAAACCTACTGGTTGTATGGGCTTCTGTTATGTTGAACCCACTGTTGAAATAATTATGCCTGATATGCCAGACACACTTTATGGTAAGGTTAAAGCTGAAGTAGTTGAAAAAATCGTTGATGAACATATTATTCGCAAACAGCTTGTTAGTGAGTTTATCTTTGATAAACCAGCTGTAGATATAGTAAAATAAGTCGGGGGAAAATATGGGATATAGAACATATGTTTTGGTATGTGCTGGTACAGCCTGTGAAGCAAGTAAATCTCAGGCTATTTATGAAAATTTAAATAAAGAAGTCATAGCTGCGGGTCTCGAAAAAGAGATTCAAGTTGTAAAAACAGGTTGTTTTGGTTTTTGTGAAAAGGGTCCTGTTGTAAAAGTTTTACCTGACGAAACATTCTATGTAAATGTAAAGCCCGAAGATGCCACTGAAATAGTTAAAGAACACCTTGTAAAAGGAAGAAATGTAACAAGACTCCTTTATGATAAAAATCAAAGCAAGAAGAATGCAAAGGTAGAAGATATAGAGTTTTATCAGAAACAATTCAGAATAGTTTTAAGAAACTGTGGGCTTATTAATCCAGAAGATATTAATGAATATATAGCAAGAGATGGTTATAAAGCCTTAGAAAAGGCTTTGTTTGAAATGAAACCAGATGATATACTTGAAGAACTCAAAATTGCAGGTCTTAGAGGTAGAGGTGGAGCTGGTTTTCCAACTTGGAAAAAATGGCAAATCACAAAAGAAGTTAATGACTCTCCAAAATATGTAGTATGTAATGCTGATGAAGGCGACCCTGGTGCATATATGAATAGAAGTACCATAGAAGGTGACCCTCATAGCATCCTTGAAGCGATGACAATCTGTGGTTATACAGTTGGAGCAAACAAGGGTTATATCTACATCAGAGCAGAATATCCACTTGCTATTAAAAGACTTGATATTGCAATTTCTCAGGCTAAAGAGCTTGGATTACTTGGAAAAGATATCTTAGGAAGTGGCTTTGATTTTGACATAGAGGTAAGGTATGGAGCTGGTGCTTTCGTCTGTGGAGAAGAAACAGCACTCCTTGCTTCTCTTGAAGGTAATAGAGGTATGCCAAAACCAAGACCTCCTTTTCCATCTATCAAAGGTTTGTGGAACAAACCAACTGTTATAAATAATGTTGAAACCTGGGCAAATATCCCAGTAATCCTTCTCAAAGGTGGAAAATGGTTTTCTCAGATTGGTACAGAAACTTCAAAAGGAACAAAAGTATTTGCTTTAACTGGAAAGGTTAATAATTCTGGTCTCGTTGAAGTGCCTTTTGGAACAACATTAAGAGAAATCATCTTTGATATTGGTGGTGGAATAAAAGGTGGTAAGAAATTCAAGGCTGTTCAAACAGGTGGGCCTTCTGGTGGTGTTATACCTGAAGAGTACCTTGATACTCCAGTAGATTATGAAAATCTTACTAAACTTGGTTCTATTATGGGTTCTGGTGGTATGATCGTAATGGATGAAACTGACTGTATGGTTGACGTTTCCAAATTCTACATTCAATTCAGTGTTGATGAATCCTGCGGAAAATGTTCTCCATGTCGTGTAGGAGGTAAACAACTTCTTACAATATTACAAAAGATAAGCGAAGGTAAAGGCGAAATGGATGATCTTGATAGACTTAAAAGAATTGGTTTTGCAATGCAGAAAGCCTCTCTCTGTGGACTTGGACAAACAGCTCCAAATCCAGTCCTATCTACGCTAAAATATTTTGAGAAAGAATACCTTGAACACATAGAAGAAAAGAAGTGTAGATCAAGTAGATGTGTCAATCTTTTAAGGTATGAAATAATTCCAGAAAAATGTGTTGGTTGTGGCCTTTGTGCTATGAAATGTCCTGTAAATTGTATTTCTGGTGAAAAGAGAAAACCACACTATATCGATCAGGAAAAATGTATTAAGTGTGGTACATGTTATGAAGTATGTAAATTTGGTGCAGTATTAAAGGAATAAGGGGGAAACTATGGCAAAATATAACATAAAAGTAAATGGTTTTGATTTGAAAATTGACGAAGATATGACAATACTTCAGGCAGCAAAATTGGCACAAATAAATATTCCCAAGCTCTGTAATCACCCAGATCTTCCACCGAGTGCAGCTTGTGGTTTATGTGTCGTAAAAGTTAAAGGAAGCAACAAATTAATGAGAGCCTGCGCAACAAAGATAGAAAACGGTATGGAAATAACAACCCATGACCCAGAGCTTTTTGAGGTAAGAAAAACTGTTCTTGAGCTTATACTTTCTACACATCCAAATGATTGTTTGAAATGCCCAAGAAATGGAAACTGTGAATTACAACAGCTTGCAGCCGATTTTGGTATAAGAGATGTTGACTTTCCTCAGCTTTTATCTGAAAGACCTGTAGATGATTCTACAAAGTCTCTTGTTGTTAATCCAGAAAAGTGTATCAAGTGTGGTAGATGTGTGGAAGTCTGTCAGATAATGCAAAATGTATGGGCTATTGAATTCCTCGAAAGAGGTTTTAACATGAGAATAGCTCCAGCAGCAGATGTTCAGCTTAAAGATAGTCCCTGTGTAAAATGCGGCCAATGTACAGCTCACTGTCCCGTTGGTGCTCTATATGAACACAGTCATAACACTGAAGTATGGACTGCACTTAAAAATCCAGAACTTCACAAGATTGTTCAGATAGCTCCAGCTGTAAGAGTAGCCTTAGGTGAGGCTTTTGGCCTTGAGCCTGGTACAGTTTTAACAGGTAAGATTTATACTGTTTTAAAAAGGCTTGGTTTTGATGCTGTATTTGATACAAACTTTGGTGCTGACCTTACAATTATGGAAGAAGGAAGTGAGTTTATAGAAAGATTTGTTCATGGAAAAGGAGAGCTCCCTTTGATAACTTCTTGTTGTCCTGGCTGGGTAGACTATATGGAAAAGTATTACCCAGAAATGATACCTCACTTTTCTTCTGCTAAATCTCCACATGAAATGGTAGGAGCATTATCAAAAACTTACTATGCTGAAAAGAAAGGGATAGACCCATCCAAAATTTTTGGGGTTTCTATTATGCCCTGTACAGCAAAGAAATATGAAATAACAAGAATTGACGATATGTTTGCAAGTGGTTATCAGGATATAGATGTTGTTCTTACAACAAGAGAATTTTCAAGAATGATAAAGGCTTCTGGAATAGATTTTCTTAACCTTCCAGATTCAGAACCAGACAATATTTTAGGAGAATACACGGGTGCTGGTGTAATATTTGGTGCTACAGGTGGTGTAATGGAAGCTGCTTTAAGAACAGCATATTATCTCATTACTGGAAAAAATCTTGGAAAGGTTGATATTGAAGAAACAAGAGGACTTGAAGGTATAAAAACTGGTAAGATTAACATAAATGGTAAAGAAGTGAGAATAGCTGTTGCCCATGGACTTGCAAATGTTGCTACAGTTCTTGATGAAGTTAAAGAAGCAAAAGCAAAAGGTAAAGAAATGCCATATCATTTTATAGAAGTAATGGCATGTCGTGGAGGTTGTGTGGGTGGTGGTGGACAACCTTATGGTGCAACTGACGAAATCAGAATGAAGAGAGCCAAAGGTATTTACACAGATGATAAGAATCAGGAATACAGATGTTCACATGAAAACCCATTCATCAAAAAACTTTATGATGAATATCTTGGTAAACCTCTTTCAGAGAAATCTCACAAACTCTTGCACACTCACTATAAACCAAGACCACTTTATAACAGATAAAAAAAGGCTGCCAGTTGGCAGCCTTTTTTTTATTTATAAAATATTGACATAAAATTTTTAAGATTTTATATTGTTATTATGAAAATTTTCTTAAAAATATTCTTTTTATTCTTTTATTGTTTTGCCTTTTCAAAAACAGTTGTAGTTGGTGTGTATGATAATCCTCCCAAAATATATTATGAAAATGGCAGACCAAAAGGTTTTTTCATAGAACTTCTTCAGGAAATAGCCAGAAAAGAAAAATGGAATTTAAATTATGAGTTTTCAACATGGGAAGATTGTGTAAAAAAACTTGAAGAAGAAAAAATTGATATTTTACCTGATGTTGCCTATTCGGAGGAAAGAGCAAAGAAATTTGATTTAAATAAAATATCTGTTCTTCCTTCATGGTTTCAGGTATATTCAAGAGAAGATGTTTCTATAAATAATTTTTCTGATTTAAATGGCAAAAATATTATCGTTTTAAAAAATTCTATTCAAGAAGAATTTATGGACAAATTTATAACTGATTCGTCCACAACTATAAATCTTATAAAAGTTAACTCTTATTATGAAGCTATAGATATAATTAATAACAAAAAAGCTGATGCAGTGGTTGTAAGTAGATTTTTTGCTTATTCAAAATATAAAAAAAATCTGATGCCGACTCCTTTAATTCTCGAAAGAACAACTCTTCACTATGCAGTTAATAAAAACAAAAATTCAGAATTAATTGTTGCTATTGACAAAAACCTTGCAAAGATAATTAATAACCCATATTCAATTTATTACAAAACAATATTCAAGTATTTTCATGAAGATGAAATAACAAGAATCCGAAAAAGTTTATACAAACATTTTCTATTTTTTATTCTTTTACTCTTTATTTCAATTTTCTTAAATTTGTTATTTAAATATCTTCTTAATATCAAAACCAGAGAAATAAGATACCAAAATATCAAACTTGAAAATACAATTAACGAATTAAAGAAAAAAGACGAAGAACTCAACAACTTATTGAAACAGAAAGAAAAATTTTTAAAAGAGTTAAAACATAGAACAAGGAATAATATGAACATTATCTCAAGTATCATCGGTATTAAGACACTCTCTCTCAACAATCCTAACATAATTGAATTTGCAAAGGATATAAAAGAAAAAATATGGGTGATGGGTTTAATCCACAGTTTGATAGAAGAAACAGAAGATTATTCTATGCTTGATATAAAAAAATTTATCGAAAAATACTTTAAAGAATTAATAAACATATTTCCAGAAACCAAAGACAATTTTTTAGTAAACTTAAATGTTGAAAAAATAATTTTATCAATAGACATAGCTATTCCCTTCTGTTTTGTCATCAGTGAGCTTGTGAAATCAAGTATATTGAAAAATGAGAAAAATTATATTAATATGGAACTCTTCACAAAAAATGAAATGCTCACATTTAATTATTCAGAAGTCAATTTCAATGAAAAAGATATGAAAATAATAGAAGAAATAATTAAGAAACAATTGTATGGTGAAATAAAAATAGAAAAAGGTAAATTATCTATTTCTTTCAAAAATAATTTATCTTTTTAAATTTGATTTTTTCTATTTATCTTCTTAAAATCTTTTTGAGAGTAAAAATATGGAAATCCAGTTTAAAAATGAAAAATTAAAGTGTGAAATTATTTCTGATAGAACAATCAGATTTCACTTTTCAAAGGAAGGAAATTTTAACAACCAATCTTTCGTAATTGACGAAAATCTCATAAGAAAAACTCCAGATTTTAAAAAGGATAATGAAAAACTATTTTTTACAACTGATTTTTTGAAAGTTCATATTTCTGACAAAGGTATAGAAATTTTTAACAAAGATATTCTCATACATTCTGATGTAGAAGAAAAAGGATACTTAAAAGACAATAAAAAAATTTCAACATACAAAAAAATGCTTGATACTACTGGATTTTATGGTTTTGGAATGAGAAGGGGAAAATTAAATAAAAAAGGAGAATTTTTAATAAACTGGAACACAGATGATCCAAATCATTTTTTTGATACAGACCCACTTTATGAATGTCATCCATTTTTTATAGCTTTGAGTGAAACTCACTGTTATGGAATATTCTTTGACAACTATTCAAGAAGCTATTTTGATTTCAGAGATAAAGATTTTTATTCATTCACTGCTGAAGATGGAGAACTTGATTATTATTTCAGTTATGGAGAAAATCCTAAAGTTGTAATACAGGAGTTTTCAAACCTTGTAGGTAAAACATATCTACCACCAGCGTGGGCTTTAGGTTATCAACAATCAAGATGGAGCTACAGAAGTGCAAAAGAAGTAAAAAATATAGCAAAAAATTTCAGAAAAAGAAATATTCCCTGTGATGTTATATATCTTGACATTGACTATATGGATAAATATAAGGTTTTTACTATAAATAATAAAAAATTCAAAAATTTCAAAAAGATGACAGAGAATTTAAAAGACATTGGATTTAAAATAGTTACAATAATAGACCCCGGTGTAAAAATTGAAAAAGGATATAAAATTTTTGAAGAAGGTGTGAAAAAAGAATATTTTTGCAAGATAGGTAAAGAACTTGCTACAGGCTATGTATGGCCCGGTGAATGTGCTTTTCCGGATTTTACAGACGAAAATGTGAGAAGGTGGTGGGGTGAAAACCATAAATTTTTACTTGAAAATGGTGTTAGTGGAATATGGAACGATATGAATGAACCTGCCATAATGAGCAAGGTAGATTATAACCTGATGAACTTGATTTTTAAGTTTTTACATTTCAACTATCCCCCTGCTATTGGAAAAACAACAGAAATTGTTGATAAAATAAAAAAGATTATAATGAAAACTTTACCTGATGAAGCTACTCACAAAGCTGGCACACACTTACAACTTCATAATATCTATGGATACCTTATGTGTAAAGCCACCTTTGAAGGGTTAAGAAAAATAAAAAAAGATAGACCCTTTATACTTACAAGGTCTGGATTTTCTGGCATTCAAAAATACGCTGCTGTATGGGGAGGGGATAATCAAAGCACATGGAAACATCTTGAAATGTCAATTATCTCCATGCAAAACCTTTCAACGTCAGGCGTTCCATTCGTAGGAGAGGATGTAGGAGGTTTTTGGAAAAGTTTAAAATCATCAGAATTATTTGTCAGATGGATAGAACTTGGAGTTTTTTATCCTTTCTTCAGAGTTCATTCAGCATTAAATACAAAAAGACAGGAACCATGGTCATTTGGCAAAAAATATGAAAAGATAATAGTAGATTATATTAAATTAAGATATAGACTATTACCATATATTTATTCATGTTTTTATGAAGCAAAAGAAAAAGGTATTCCAATAATAAGAAGTTTATTTTTTGAATTCTTTGAGGATAAGAACACCCATAACATAGAAGATGAATTTATGTTTGGTCCAAATATTTTAGTAGCACCAATCTATAAAGAAGGCACTACAACAAGAAAAGTTTATCTTCCCAAAGGTAAATGGACTGATTTCTGGAGTGGAGAAAAAATTGAAGGTGGCAAATATATAGAAACCAAGGCTCCTCTTGAAAAAATTCCTCTTTTTGTAAGAGGCATTATTCCAATGAGTGATACACAAAATTTTGTTGGTGAAAAAAAGCAAGATATTTTATATGTAAATGTCTATAGCGATAACTGTGAATTTATATTCTATGAGGACGATGGAATAAGTTTTGATTATGAGAAGGGGCTTTTTAACCTTATAAAAATAAAAGTCACAAACGGAAAACCAGATTATGAATATATACATAAAAGTTTTAATGGAATAAAAAAACTCAAATTTACTCTTGAGAAAGAAGAGATTGAAATAGATATATAAAAAGGGCTGTCGGTTGACAGCCCTTTTCTTTATCTGACAAGAGGTTTATAGTTTATCTCTCTATATAACTGTCTGATATTCACATCCTTCGGTTGTGGCGGTATTTCAAAAACTTGATTTGGATAAATTAAGTCTGGATGCTTTATCTTGTTTTTATTAGCTTTATATATAATTGGCCAGAGTAATGGTCTCTTATAGAAGAATTTAGCAATATTCCAGAGACAGTCACCTCTTCTTACTCTATAGAACTTTGAGTAATCCTTTTCAAGGAGATAATCAGCCATTCTTACAGCTTCATTCGCATAAAGTAATGATTTGTTATATTCGCCCTTTTCATAAAGCTCTTCAGCTATTGAGATATATTTATTTACCATTTCTTCAGTTATATCTTCATCTTTAACTCTTATATCTTCATTTAAAGCAGTTGCATCATCTCCCACTGATAAATTTGTTTCTTCTGAAGCTATTTCTTCTGCGTTAGTCTCATCACCAACGACTGTTTCTTGTTTTGTTTCATCAGTTGTAGCTACTACCTCACTTTCTTGATTTTCTTCTCCTACTGAAGCATTTTCAACTTCTTCTTTAGCAACATCTGTAGAATTTTCTTCTTTTGTAGAAACCTCTTCTTTTATTTCGACTTCTTCTGTATAAGTCATTATTTCTGGTTTACTATATGAGAAAAACTTTTCTTCAGGCTTGTGATAAATAATCTTCTTTCTCTTCTTTAATTCTTCCTGCTTTTCTTTTGCTCTCTTTATAGCTTCCATTGCTTCATCACCACTTACTTCTTTCTGAATAGTCTCAGTTGACTTCCTTTGTGTAGTACCTTTTTCAGCCTTTGGTTTTTCTGTAACCTGCGGTGGATTTATTATATCATCTGCTTTATTACAAAGCTCTTCAGCTTCCTGAACCTTTTGCCTTGCTATTTCATAATCACCATTAGCAAGGGCACTCTTTGCTTCCTTGATTTTTTCATCTGCCTGTAATAAAAGATTATTAGCTTCTGCATTATTTTCAGCCTTAAGATTTTCTATCCTCTCCTCTATCATAGTTATGCTTAAAGATACATCATTATAGAGTTCTCGTAATCTTGCAACAAAACTTTCAAGTTTCGGTTTTAATTCTTTTCCACTTTCATATACTTTATCATAGCTTTTGGCTTCAAGTTCTGTTGTCATCGTTTGAAATTCATTTTTGTATTGTTCATAATTTTCAGGTTCTACCTTTTGTCCAAAATATTTTTCCACTTCTGCAAGTAAATTTGCACAGGCATTGTAAAAAGCCATTGCTCTGTTTGTTATTGCAGTATTATAAGCAAGCTCTGCCTTCCCCTTTGAAGCTATAGCCTTATCTTTAGCCTCTTTGTTCTTTTTCTTCTCTACAAATTCATTTGCCGCCTTAAGATTTGACTCTGCTTCATTATAAGGATCTGCTGCATAAGAAGGAGCTTCAACCGATTTAGCCCTTTCTATTGCTGACTTTGCATCTTCTATCTCTTTCACTGGTGCAGCTTCCCCACATGAAGAAAGAACCACAAAAAAAGTTAACATTAACAGAGGAATAAAAAATTTTTTCATCAAAATCCTCCTGCTTTAATTTTTAGTATATAATAAATTTATTTTATTTTTTTGTCAATCTTTTAAATATTTTTAAAATTATTTTTTTAATAAGTCAGTAATTAATATACATATCTTAAAAAATAATCAACTTAATTTCAACTCTTAATTAAAACTAATATTTCGATTCCATACACCCTATTTTTAGTTAATATTATTATTTTTTTGCTAGCATAATAAGTTTAACAATTATCTATTAACCATAAAAAAAATTTGTCAAATATATCTGTACTTACTCCTCTTTGTATAATGAGTATGGAGTAATTCATGGGATTTATGTCCAAGAGGTTTACCAAGAAATTCTTCATAAAGTTTAATAATATAAGGATTTTCATGAGACTTTCTTTCTGGTTTTCCCTCATCTTCTTTATAAATAGCCTTAAGTCTCTTTATTCTTACTTCATCATTTGTTGGCCTGGGTTGACCTCCTCCGCTTATACATCCACCGGGACACCCCATAACCTCAATGAAATGATAGGGCGATTTCCCAGATGCGATTTCCTCCATTAACATTCTTGCTCCCATAAGACCACTTGTTACAGCTATTTTTATCTTTATTCCTTCAAGAAAACTATATTCTTCTTTAGGGTTATTTATCTCTATTTCTGCTTCTTTTATTCTGTCAAATCCAACAATAGGCTTAACATGCAAATTTTTAAAAGGAAGTTCTCTACCAGTCACAATCTCATAGACGGTTCTTAACGCTGCTTCCATAACACCACCCGTAACACCAAAAATATCAGCTGCTCCCGTAGAATAACCGAGAGGTGAATCAAATTTAGAATCAGATAGTTTCTTGAAATTAATGCCTGCTTCTTTAATCATTCTGGCAAGCTCACGAGTAGTAAGAACAGCATCAACGTCCTGAACCCCGCTTGATCTCATTTCAGGCCTTGTTATCTCAAATTTTTTTGCAGTGCAAGGCATAATTGAAACTACAAAAATATCTTCAGGTTTAACTCCTATCTTTTTTGCATAATATGTCTTAATTAAGGCTCCGAGCATCATATGAGGAGATTTACAACTTGAAAGATGAGAAAGATAATCTGAAAATTCATGTTCTATAAATTTAATCCATCCGGGGCTACAACTTGTTATCATAGGTAATACTGAATTCTTTCCATCTTTAAACTTTGCAATAACTCTCTCTAAAAACTCATTACCCTCCTCTATAATTGTAAGATCGGCTGCAAAATTTGTGTCAAAAACATCATCAAATCCCATTTCTTTTAAAGCTGTTACCATTTTACCTGTAACCAGAGTTCCCGGTTCATATCCAAACTCTTCACCAAGTGCAGCTCTTATTGCTGGAGCAGTCTGGACAATTACTCTCTTCTTCTTATCATAAAGGGCGTGCCACACTTCTTTAGTATAATCTTTTTCTTTAATTGCATCTACTGGGCAAACAAGTGTGCATTGACCACAATAAGAACAATTTACATCACTGAAAGGCTGTTCAGCAGCAGGTGCTATAACAGAGCGAAACCCCCTATTTTGAACATTTAAAATACCAACACCCTGCACTTCATTACACACAGTAACGCATCTCCTGCAAGCTATACATTTTGAAGCATCTCTAATTATAGAAGGACTTGAAGAATCAACAAAATTTCGTGATCTTTCTCCATCAAACTTTGATTCATCAGCCTGTATTATTTCACCAAGTTTTTGTAATTCACAATTTTGATTTCTTGTACAATTAAGACAATACTTAGGATGATCAGAAATTAAAAGTTCATAAACAATCTTCACAGCATCTTTTACCCTTTTTGTGTTTGTTCTGACTACCATACCATCTTTTACTTTCGTAATACAAGAAGCAACAAGATTTTTAAACCCTTCAACTTCCACAACACATATTCTACAGGAACCTATGCTGTGGACGTCTTTAAGATAACACAAACTTGGTATCAGTATATTATTTTCTTTTGCAGCTTCAAGAATTGTCATCCCTTCATTTACAGTTACCTTTTTATTATTTATAGTTAAATTAACTTTTTTCATAATTATTCCCTCCTATCACATCTTAAACAACGCATAGACTCTGCAATTGCATTAAGTTTATGAAATCCAAGAGACACTTCTTGAAAATTATTTATTCTCTTCTCTGGCTCAAGATATCTCACTGGAAATCTCTCATGCTCAACTATCGTTTGTTCTTCAACTGGTTTTGGTATTTCAATCTTCTCACCTACATTAAGAATCCCTTTTCCACCAAGATATTTATCTATTTCCTTCGCTGCTTTCTTACCATCTGCTATAGCTGAAATAACTGTATCAGGTCCTCTTACTACATCACCGCCAGCAAAGACACCTTTAATTTTAGTCATAAAGGTATCTCTGTCGGTAAGTAATGTCCCCCATTTTGTAATTTCTACTTCTTCTTTCTTAATAAACGGAAGATCAGAAGATTGGCTTACTGCAATGATCACAGAATCACATTCAATTTCAAACTCTGAACCTTCGATTGGATATGGTTTTGGTCTTCCTGTTGAATCATAACCCTTTAATCCCATTTTCACACATCTTATACCCTTAACTTTCCCCTTACCGGTGAAACAAACAGGTGCTGCCAATTCAATTATTTTAACACCTTCTTCTATTGCTTCTCTGATCTCCTGTGTATCTGCGGGCATATCTTCTATTTCTCTTCTATATACTATCTTTACTTCATCTGCTCCAAGTCTTAATAAGACTCTTGACACATCAATGGCTGTATTTCCTCCCCCTATAACGGCAACATTTTTACCTACTTTGACAGTTTTTCCTAAATTTACATCCTTTAAAAAATCAAGTCCATGATAAATTCCACCTAAATCTTCTCCCGGAATATCCACTCTTCTTGAATATTGCGAACCTGTTGCAATATAAATAGCATCATGTTTTTTTCTTAAATTCTCAAAATCTTTATCACTATTAATTGGAGTATTCAAATGAATTTTTACTCCCACTTGCTCAATAGCTTTTATTTCTCGTTCTAATATATCCTTTGGAAGTCTATACTCAGGAATACCAAAGGCAAGAACACCTCCAGCAACTGGAGCCGCCTCATATACTTCTACATCATATCCAAGCCTTGCAAGATAATATCCACAGGTCAGTCCAGACGGACCAGCACCTATTATACCAATACTCTTATTCTTCTTAGGGAAGACTATATCCTTATAAGGTTCTTCTAAAGCAAGCACATTGTCAGCAATATACCTTTTCAACTCTCTTATATGAAGAGGTTCATCAACCTGTGCTCTTCTGCATTGAGCTTCACAGGGATGAGTGCAAACCCTACCACAAATAGCCGGGAAAGGATTATCCTGTCTTATAAGATTGTATGCTTCCCTTAATTTCCCTGCTGCCAGCAAAGCAATATATCCGGGAATGTTGATTCCAGCAGGACAGGCATTCTGACAGGGAGATAAAAACAATTCACTACAAACCCCTGCTCTACAATATTTATCTTTTATATGTTCTTCATATTCTTCTTTAAAATTTCTTAAAGTACTTAAAACTGGATTTGGTGCTGTCTGGCCTAGTCCACATATAGCTGTAATTTTTATAGTTTCACCGAGTTCCTCAAGCAACTTAATATCCTCTAACTTTCCCTTTCCTTTTGTAATCCTTTCAAGTATTTCAAGCATTCTTTTTGTACCTATTCTACAGGGAGTACACTTACCACAGGATTCATCCTGCACAAAGTCCATAAAAAATCTTGCTACATCAACCATACAGGCATCTTCACTCATTACTATAAGCCCTCCAGAACCCATTATTGTGCCGAGTTTTGTTAAATTATCATAATCGAGAGGCTCATTGAGGTTTTCTTTTGTTATACAGCCACCTGAAGGACCTCCAGTCTGTGCAGCCTTAAACTTTTTGTTCTTTGTAAGTCCACCCCCAAGCTCAAAAATTATTTCCCCAAGTGTTGTTCCGAGAGGAACTTCAACAAGTCCTGTATTCTGAATGTTGCCAGCAAGTGCAAAAACCTTTGTCCCCTTGCTCTTTTCTGTTCCTATAGAAGAAAACCACTCAGCACCATTAAGTATAATAGGAGGTATATTTGCAAAGGTTTCTACATTATTTATTATTGTAGGCTTGCCAAAAATACCTCTTTCAAATGGAAAGGGCGGTTTTTGTTTTGGTTCACCTCTTTTACCTTCTATGGATGCCATAAGAGCTGTTTCTTCACCACATACAAATGAGCCGGCACCAATTCTTATCTCAATATCAAAATCAAATGAGCTACCAAGAATATTTTTACCAAGAAAGCCATATGATCTTGCCTTTTTAATTGCTTCTTCAAGCCTTTCAACAGCTAGTGGATATTCAGCTCTTATATAAACAAAACCCTTTTTTGCTCCTATAGCATACCCACCTATAAGCATTCCTTCTATAATGCTATGAGGGTCCCCTTCAATAACGCTTCTATCCATAAAAGCACCGGGATCTCCTTCATCAGCATTACAAACTATATATTTTTCCTTGCTTTTAGCATTATATCCAGCTTCCCATTTTAATCCAGTAGGAAAACCACCACCACCTCTTCCTCTTAAACCAGAATCTTTTACTATTTTTATGACATCTTCAGGCTTCATTTCTTTTAAAACTTTAGCAATGGCAAAATAGCCATCATTCATTATATACTGAACAACTGAAGAATAATCTATTTTACCACAATTTCTTAAAACTATTTTCAACTGCTTTTTAAAAAATTCTATATCCTTTATGTAAGGGATATATTTATTTTTCTTTTTATCATAATAGGTTTTTTCCACTAAAATTTTTCCGCCAATAAAATGTGAATTCACAATTTTAGGAATATCTGAAACAGAAAGTTTTGTATAAAAAACCTCATCTGGCTCAACTATCATAACAGGTCCTATAGCACAACTTCCTATACAACCAGTAAGATTAATCAAAACATTATTCTTCAATTTTGCCTTTTCGAGTTCTTCTTCAAGAGCTTTTTTTATCGCAAGACAATCAGAAGAAACACAACCTGCTCCCCCACACAATCTTACTACAAATTTATATTTCCCATATTCTTTTATTGCTTCTGATTTCAATTTTTTTAATTCTTCAAAATTGGTAATTTTTTTTGACATAGGAATACTCCTTTTAATTAAGATTGGACAAAATTTGTTTTAACTTATCCGGGTTTACCTGCTTATATACTTTATCATTAATTGTTATTGCTGGAGCAAGTCCACAGGCTCCAATACATCTCATAACTTCAAATGTAAATTTTCCATCCTGCGTTGTTTCTCCCGGTTCAATCGAAAGAATATCTCTCAACTTTTCAACAATCTTTTTGCCACCTCTAACATAACAGGCTGTCCCCATACAAACTCGTATGGTATATTTTCCTCTCGGCTTTGTAGAAAAAAAAGAATAAAATGTTGTCACACCATAAACTTCAGACAGAGGTCTATTAAGTTTTTTAGCCACAAGCTCCTGAACTTTAATAGGCAAATAACCATAAATCCCCTGCACCAGATGGAGAATCTGAATCAAACTTCCCTTTTTATTTTTATAACTTTCAATAACTTCTTCAACTCTCTTCAACTTTTCTTCTTCTGTTTCTTGAGAACAAAGACATATTTTTTTATTTTTCATAAAAAACCTCCATCGAAAAATAGTATAACTTATAAAAATTTTCTGTCAAGCTATTTATTGATATGAAAATAAAAAAGAATTTTTATTTTCCTCTATAAAGATCCTCAACTGTTAGATGATCAAGCATTTCTACAATCAATTTGTTGTTTGAAGTGTTAAATAAAACCCTTCTGCCGTGTTCTCCACCAGTATGCATTTGTTTAATATAAATCTTTTCTTTTCTTAAAATCTCTGTTGCTATATCTACATTTTTATCACCGATAAAAAAAATTTCTCTCTCATCAAAGATTATAAAAGCTCCTCCGATTATTGTAGCAACAAGATCTTCTCTTTTCGAACCATTATCCTTTATAAATTTTTTAAGTAATGTATAGATAGCGATATTTCCAAACTTTGTGCTATTGTGCTCATCAGAAGGTGAAACTGGAAGTAAATAATGACACATACCACCGTAATTTTTTACTTTATCATAAATAGCAACAGCAACACAACTACCCAGAACCGTTTTGACAACAATTGGTTTCTTTGAAAAAATAAGCTCCCCGGGATTTAAAAAATATTCATTTAAACTTTCCATATCACTCCTTCACATAAATAGAATTTTTAATAGACTTAAACGGACTTTTAATACCTACAATACTCTCAGATAAACCAAGTATAAGATAACCCCCATCCTTTACATAATCATAAATCTTTCGTAAGATATATTCCTTTTCACTATTATCAAAATAAATTAAAACATTTCTTAAAAAAACAATATCAAATTTTCTATTAAAAGGATATTTATCCATAATATTTAAATATCTGAAAGCAATAAATTTTTTAACCTCATCTTTTACTTTAAAAGTCTTTTTTGTCTTATCAAAGATAAAATATTTTCTCAAAATTTTATCATCAAGGGAACCTTTTATTTTTGAAAAATGGTAAATACCTTCTATAGCAAAATTCAAAACAGAATTCGATATATCTGTAGCAAGTATTTTAAAGTCATAGGCGTCAAGATTTGGTATAGTTTCAAGGGCGGTTATAGCCATACTATATGCCTCTTCTCCTGTAGAACATCCAGCACTCCAGAGCCTTATATATTCCATTGACAGATAATTTTTCGATAGATAATTTTTGAGAAACTCAAAATGCATTCCCTCTCTGAAAAAATAAGTGTAGTTTGTGGTAAGCACCTGAATAAAACCTTTTCTCAATTCGCCTGATAGATCTTTAACAAGGGCATCATAAAATTCCTCATAAGTTTTATAAGGTCTTGAAGCCCCAACAAACTTTGAAAGCCTATACTCCACAAGATATTTTTTATAATCCTTGAGTTTTATACCAGAAAATCTATAAAAAAGATCAGCAAATTTGTTAAAAAGCTCTTCACTCAAATTTATTTTATCTATCATAGTTAAAAGAGGATTATGCCTTCTTCGGGTTTATTTGTATCTTCTGACAAGTCAACATCAAGATATTTTTTATACAATAGCTTAACAAGCTCTCTCTCTTCTTCTGTAGTAATAATTTTTTTAAGTTTATCAAGAGTATTTTGAACTATATACTTTTTCAAATCTGGATCATCACAGGCACCCTTTTTACCACCAAGTATTTCATGAACCTGATCAGTGTTATGTAATATGGTCTCATTAATCAACTTAAAAAAATGTTCAATAATTTCAGTTCCTATCTGTATATTTTGCATATTTTCAAAAACAGAAAATATATTTTTTTTATCCTCTATAAATAAATTAACAGTATCACTGAGTTTATCAACAGTCTCATAAATACCCTTTAATGTCCTCTCAAATTCTTCATTTATAAGCCTTGCTTTCTCTATCTGTTCATTCACCTCTTTTATTTCATTTAACTTATTTTCTTTCTGTAATTCTATATTTGCTATTGATTTTTTAATATTTGACATTATATTTTTAACAAAATCCTGTGTTTTAAACGAAAGTTTCTGTAATTCATGAGCAATGACATTAAAAGCCTTATTTTGGGACTTGCTTGCCTCTATACTCAAATTAAGGGTTATCATTCTTATCTTTTCTGAAATTTCCTCTATTTCCTTGCAGGCTATATCAATTTTTTTAAACTCATCATAGTAGTTATTAATAGTTTCAGCAATATCAAGTTGAAGTTGTTGAGTTTTTGAAAAAACATAGCTTAAATTTTCGTTATTCTGTAATCCAACAACTTTTCCAGATTCAATTCCTTTCGTAAAATCTGTAATTATTTGAAGTATTCTGTGATAACTTTTGTTTTGTTCTGATTTTATATGTTCAAGAAGGCTTATAACATCTGTCATATTCTTTTTAATATTATCTTTTGAATAATTTTCAAATTCAACTATAACCTCATTTGCAAAACATTTTGGGCACAAATGATTTTTGATTATTGTCAATTTCTCCTTTTTTTCTCCTATATACAACTCTGAAAGCTGCTTTATTCCTTCTATGACAATTTCTTTCACATTACTTATGAATTGAGAGGAGGTATTTATTTCTTCTATGTATTGTTCAAATTTTTTTATAGTTTCTATACCATACTCGTCAGCAAATTGTTTCATTATTGGGTTTATTTCACTTTTAAACTTTAATATTAAATTTTCATAACTATTTTCTTCTTCATCTATTTGAGACATTTTTTCTGTTTTGTATTTAACTATAAGAAAAATATTTATCAAGTTAATCAATACAATAAGAATCAAAGAAAAAGAAAAATTTTTAAGAACAAATGCCGAAAAAATAAAAAGTATATCCAATCCAATATGCGTCAATAAAGCAATTGCTGACATAAAAAACCTCTATAATACCCAAAATCTTATTTCAAAAATCCTTAAAATCATCAAGCGGAATTTTATCTTCTGGCTTTACTATCTCTATTTCATTACCACTCGACTCAGTATTTTTATGATGGGCTTTTTCTATTTCTAACCTTACTTCATGAGCCTTTTCTGATATTTCTTTTCTTTTGTTATCTGTCATTGACAATGTTTTTTCACTTTCTTTCTTAATTTTTTCTGCTTCTTTTGCTCCTTTCACAACTGTAATAAGATTTAAGACAACTTCTCTTAATTGTTCTACCTGAGTGAGTAGCTCTTCACCTGAACTTGCCGTTTCCTCACTTGATGCAGCTGTCTGTTGAACAACTGTATTTACCTGAGAAATTGCCTTTGTAACCTGTGTTGCACCCTTGGATTGTTCCTTAAAAGCTGTTGCTATTTCATCAAGTAAAATATTCACCTTAGTTGCCAATTCATTAACCTTATTAGAGCTTTCATTTACAACACTTACCTTGTCTCTACCTTTTTCTATACTATCGACAATATGTTCTATAAGCTCTGTGGTTTCCTTGGCTGCTTCAGCACTTTTCTGAGCAAGCGACTTTACCTGCTCGGCAACAACAGCAAAGCCTCTACCAGCATCACCCGCTCTTGCTGCTTCAACCGCAGCATTGAGTGCCAGTATGCTTGTCTGAAAGGCAATATCATCTATGACTTTATTTATCTTTACTATCTTTTTTGAGTTTTCATTTATGAGTTCCATAGCCTGGGCAAGTTCTTCTGTCTGCTTTGACGATAGCTTTGCACTATCATTTGTTTGTTTCATAAGTAGTTCTGCTTCATTAACACTTTTTGTATTTGATTCGATGATAGACTGTAGCTCTTCCATACTACTGGTTATCTCTTCAACAGAACTTGCAAGTTCGCTTGCTCCACTTGATAACTCCTGACTTGCTGATGCAATCTGTGAGCTTGCTGATTCAAGCTGATTTGAAGAGTTCGATAGGGCATCTGAGGCTTTTATTAAATTTCTTGAAATAGAATTACCAATTATTAAGCCAAGAACTACGCTTAAAATAAACCCTACTAAAATAACAACAATCATTGTAAGCATTGTAGACCTAATATGTTGAATTGATTTCTTTGGAAGTTCTTCACCATAATATTTCTTTATATATTCTACAAGTTCAACACCTTTAGCTATTAAATTATCATTGTTATTACGAAATTCCCCCGAAAAAACAATTTTAGTAAAGTCTTTTGCAAGCTGAAACCTTGTTTTTTCATCGGGTGTATTTGCCATTTTGTCTATTATCTCAATAAGTTTGTTATTAAGTGATATATTTTTATCTATCCAGCCTTTTAATTCATTATATATCTTATCTTCTTCCTTTGTCCTTGGAATTTCCTCATATTTTGCAAGAGCCTCTTTATATTCATTTCTTGCTTTTAAAATGTTTTCCTTCTGCCTTTTCAAATCTTCCTGCTCTATAAAAGGATTTGCTGCTGATCTCATCGCAGTTTTAACCCTTTCAAATCTTACAAGTGCTACCTCGATATAAACAATAGAAGGAATAGATTCTTTATAAAGAGACTCAAAATCTTTTTCAGCATTACTCAAAGAATTATATCCGATTATCCCAATAACTAAACCCACAAAAGCAACTATAAAAAACCCACCTAATAATTTTAATCTTAAATTCATATTCTTAAACATAGATACCTCCTATACATTTCCTACATTTTCTTTTATCTCAACAACCTCTTCAGTTGTAAGCACACTATCAAGGTTAAGTATCATAACCATCTGTTCACCGAGCTGAATTATACCGTATAAATATTTGCTTTTAAATTTAAAACCAACTTCTGGTGTTTTCTCTATTTTTTCAGACTCAATCTCAACAACATCCTTTACACTATCAACTGCAAGTCCAATATGATATAGATCCTTTGTTCCCAGAATCTCAACTATTATAAAGACTGTTCTATCTGTATATTCTTTCTCCTGTAGACCAAACTTTAGCCTCATATCTACAACTGGAATAATTCTACCCCGCAGATTAATAACCCCTTTAAGAAAATTTGAAGTTTCATGTAATGAGGTTATAGGAACATATCTTATAACCTCTTGAACTTTTGTTATAGGTATTGCATAATGTTCGTTTTCTATGGAGAATATCAAATATTTATTTCTTATATCTGACATTTTTCCCTCCTATTTTTTAAGATACATATCTACAACTTTTATGAATTTTTCACCTTCAAAAGGTTTAATAATCCATCCTGTAGCTCCTATCTCTCTTGCTTTAAGGATTTTTTCTTTGTCAGTTTCCGTCGTAAGCATTATTATAGGTGTAGTTTTGTCAAATTTTCTTACCTCTTCAAGTAGCGTTAATCCATCCATTTCTGGCATATTGACATCAAAAATATACATAGCTATATTACCAAGATTTTCTTTGATTTTTGGCAAGGCATCTTTACCATTTATTGCGGTAATTATATCTGAATAGTTATACATTTTAAGTGTCTGTTCAACTATAGACCTTATAACATCAGAATCATCAACGATGACAATGTATTTCATAAAGACCTCCCACTCTTATTGTTATCACCTTTTCTTTTGTAGCCAAAAGGTAGCAAAAATATTTATTCACCTTTTCTTTTGTCAATCGTCACAAAAGAAAAGGTGAAACCAAAAGAAAAAGACTTTCTTGCCTTGTGGCTTGTTCAAAAGTATAGCATTGAAAAAATCTACCCTCGCACATTCGCAATCCTTTGCTCAACGTGCTCGGGACGGAAAACATCCTGTTTTCCTCTGTAAAAAGTCAAGTATGATTTTTTCAGTAGTTGCAATCACAAGCCGACGGCAAAAAAATAGTTTATTCACAGCACACTATCCTTAATCCTTCAGTTTAGAAATTACGTTCAATAAAAACTACATTTTATAAAGTCACTCCAAAAATTCAGTCTATGACCTTTTGAGACTGTTTCATCTTCTACAAAGGCTCGCAATGGCAGGCTTTTTGTCATTGCGAGGACACACACCATTTTGTCTTGCTAAATATTTTTGCATACAAAATGGTGTGTGGGACAAAACAATCCCACTACAATTCTATTTTTGGACAGCTCAAAAAACTACATGCCTGCTGCTTTTTCAATTAAACCCTGAATATCGACTACAAAGCCTATTGTTCCATCACCAAAAATAGTTCCCCCAGAAAAATAGCTGTAGTCAGAGAGAATACTTCCAAGATTTTTAATTACGATTTCCTGCTTACCAATGACCTCGTCCACAACGATGCAATATTTAAAGTGATCAAAAGAAACTATAAGAGATATTAAATTTTCTGATTCCTTTATGTCTTTTTCTTTGAAGATCTTATTACAGAAAATCACTGGAACATGCACACCTCTATGAAATATCATAGCCTTACTACCATTTTCTGAATACTTGAGACTTGATTTCTCAAGCACAAGGATTTCTTCTATAAGATTAAATGGAAATACATATTTATTATTCCCAACTCTTGTCACAAACCCTTCTATGATGGCAAGTGTAAGAGGAAGTTTAATAATAAACTTTGTAAATTTACCTTTCTCTGACTGAACTTCCACTCTACCATGTATTTCATCTAAGTTTTTTTTAACAACATCAAGCCCAACTCCTCTACCTGAAACATTTGTAACATTTTCGCTTGTTGAAAATCCGGGTAAGAACATAAGACCATATATATCTTTATCTGTCATTTTTTGTGTTTGCTCCTGACTTACAATTTTAAGCTCAATGGCTTTTTTAAGTATTTTTTCTTTATCTATTCCTTTTCCATCATCTGTGATTATAACTTCAATGCCACTTCCCTTGTGTTCAGCTTTGAGAGTTATCTTACCAATCCTATCCTTGCCAACCTTAACTCTATCTTCTGGTGATTCTATCCCATGATCTACAGCATTCCTTACAATATGTAAAAGCGGATCGTAAATAGTCTCCATAACATTTCTATCAAGCTCTGTCTCTTCGCCCTCCGTCTCAACAATTACAACTTTACCCAATTCTTCTGCTGTATTTCTTATGACAACCCTTAATTTGTTAAATATATCTCCTATGGGTAGCATCCCCATAGAAAGCACAATATTTTTAATCATTGTTGTAATGTTTTCAAGTTCGCCAAGATTTCTGTCAGAAATATTAAGATTCGCCTTTGAATTTATAATCTCTTGTTTAAGCATTGATTGGTTTATCACAAGTTCACCGACAAGGTCTATTAAGTTATTAAGTTTTTCATTTGAGACCTTCACATAACCCATTCTTTTAACTTTGAGTTTCTGCTGCTGTTGTTTTTTGAGAGCCTCAGCAAGATCTTCTGTTGTAACTTTTTTATCCTCAACTGCTAATTCACCAAATTTTCTATTCTCTTCTTTTTGTCTCTCAATAATTCTATCAAGATCACCTTTGTTCAAATAACCTTCCTCTGCAAGTATTTCTCCTATCTTTTTGATATTGTAATCTGAAAGAATTCTTTTCATAAGATTTATATAAGAAAATATATTAACATTAAGAAAAGATTCCTTCATTTTACTTGCCTTGTATTCATTAGCCTCCATAATATCAAGCAGGTTTCTGAGTAGCTCCATTCCATAAAATATTACGTCTATTAGCTCCCTTGAGATTGAAATTTTTTCGTCTCGCACTAAAGCAAATAGGTCTTCTATCTTATGACTTACCTCTTCGATATTTTTAAGCCCAAGAAAGGCTGAAGACCCCTTTATGGTATGGAAATTCCTGAAAACATTATTTATAAGCTCTTTGTTTGTAGAATCATACTCAAGTTCAAGAAGGGTGTATTGTGCTTCATCAAGGTGTTCAATAGCCTCATGGTAAAATTGAAGTAAAAGTTTTTCATCCTCTACAATGTGGTCAAAATAGTCTTTAGGATAAATTTCTTCTCTCTTTTCAACCTTTTTTTCTTCACCAAGCAACTCTTTAATAAGAGATGATCTTTCGTTTATATTTGCAACTAATTCTTTACCTGATATTTTCTTATTAAAGAACGATAGGAAAAATGATACAATATCTTTGAAAAGAGAAATTATCTTAAATTCCTTATCTGGCGAATCAGTTAATTTAAGAGATAGCTGCCTCAAATAATTTATAAGGTTATTGAGCTTTTTTAACTCTATATTTTTATCAAATTCTTTATAGATATTATCAAAAGATTCTGAAATACCAGCAACTTTTAATAAATCTCCACTTTCATATGAATCAAGAAGTTCATTTACTCTCTGGAAATTTGAAATTAAACTTTCAAATTCCAAAATTTACCCCCTTAAAGAGAATTATATTGTAATCACAAAAAAAATTTTGTCAATAGAAAACGAAAAAAATTAAAAAGGAAAGTCCTCTAATTTTTCAGTTGATTTCTTTTCCTTGCGTATAATTGCCTTATTATGAATCTTATGACCTTCTACATATATAGCTTTTTCTGGTAAAGCAGGACATACATTTTCACAGGCACCACATCCAACACAATAATTTGTTTCAGTTTCAGGAGCAAAAAGTCTCCCTTCATATTCAACCATAAAAACTGCCTTTGTAGGACAAACTTCAGAACATGCACCACAATCAACCTTATCTCTATAAACTATACATTTTTCCTTGACAAGTTTGACTCTACCGATTTGAATCTTACTCTTTTCTTCAATAGAAATAGGTTTTATAGCACCTGTAGGACAGACACTTCCACATACATTACACTCATAGATACAAAAACTTTTTGGATAATTCATAACAGGCATAAAAATACCATCAATACCATATTCATCAAATGACGGTTTTAAAACCTTGGAAGGACAGTGCGAAACACACAACAAACATGAAACACAATTTTTTTTCAAATGTTCTAAGGAAATTGAACCTGGCGGAGAAGGTAATCTTCTCAATTTACGATAATCATTAAAGGCAAATAACTTATTTCTGGCAAGTAAAAATAAAATAAAACCCTTACTTAAGTTAAAAAATTCCTTTTTGCTATTTTTAGTTTTAAGAGAAGTCCTGAAATCTATTGCATGCGTTGGACAATTGAAACACCTCAAGCATAATAAACATCTTGAAAAATCAATATATTGATTTTTCAGATCTATACATAAAGCTGGACACTCTTTTTCACATTTCATACATCTTATGCACTTTGTATTATCAATACTTAATCGCACAATAGTTTTTAAAGAAAAGACTCTTAAAACTGCACTGACAGGACACAGAAAATTACAAAAAAACCTCCCCAAAAAGAAAGAAAATGAAAAAATAAAAGAAAAGTATAATAAAAAGACAAAAATCAACCACAACGATAGTTCATAAATCCTTAAATTTTGAATAAAAGGTAATAAAAAATGTAGCCCATTATTAACAATCAAAAAAGCTGGTTTTATGATTAAAGACCAGAATTTCCCATATAAACTATATGGATCAAGAAAACCAAACAAAAAAGTTGAATAAAAAATAGAAATAACAAATACAAAAGCCAGAAATATTGTAAGAAACCAGCTAACCTTTCTATAAGAAAAATTCCTTCTCCATAAAACAATCAAATCCTGCAAAAATCCAAATGGACACAAGAAACTACAATATATTCTACCAAAAACCACCGTCAAAATTAAATGCCCAAACACTATAAAAAATGAAAGTAAAACAGCATTCTTAAGGTTAAAAATAGCTGGAATAAACTGAATTTTCGCAAGTGGAGTCAATTGAATAACCCCTACAAAAATCAAACCATATAAACATAAAAAAGTAAAACCAAGAATAAACCTTATCAAACTCAATATTTTATATCTATTCATAAACTTTTTATAAAGCAATCCTTTTTATATTCAATTTTGAAAGATCATATTCCCCAAGTTGCTTTTCTCTTGATGCAATCCTTATATATCCAATCTCTTCAGGATTAAAGCCTAAAATTCTTGCACCTGCCGCATCTGCTGCCACTGGATCTGGCGATAAGATCATCGTTTTCATAACACTTACATCTTCCATTGAAACCCCTCTTGGACCATTTCTTGTAAGTACACGATAAGCGTCAACAACAGTAAGCTCTGGTTTTCTGAAAACAGAAAAATCTGCTATACATTGATGTAGGTCATTTCTATGCCAGAAATACCGATCCCACACTACTCCCATATTATTTTTAAGACCTATTGTTGCCCTTGTGCTTGAATGTGTCTTGAGTATAGGAACATTGATTAAAACATCTGCCTCAAGAAAAACTTCATGAACCATAGCTTCCTTAAGTGATTTTGCCTTAGGAATTTTTACATTCTGAAAGTATTTTGTGCTACCACCAGGGACAAGTGTAGCTCCTACTCTTTTAGCTGCTTCTTCAATTCTACTATTTCGATAGCATAAATCACCAAACTCAACAGAATTATCAAAAATATAAACCTTTTTTGCACCAGCTTCAAAACACCTTTTTGCTATATGGGCTACAAGAGCTGGATTTGTCGTTGCTCCTCTTTCTGGCGGTAAAGCAAAACCAATGTTAGGTTTAATAAGGACATTACTATCTTTTCTTACAAATCTATTTATTCCACCAAGATATGTTATAGCTTCATCAAACATTATTTCAACTTCACCATTTCTTATAGCCACAAGGTCAAAAGGCTTATCTTCCACTTCTTTTGAAAATAAAATATTAAAATCTTTAAGCAAAAATCCACTCGCTGCACCAAGTAGATATTTAAAACTCCTTCTGAAAAATTCCCTCCTATTCATCTAAAAACCTCCTTAAAGAGATTTTTTGCCAAAAATCCTTGCAAAGAATAAAACAATCTCAAATAATAAATACAAAGGCAACCCTACAAGAAACATAGAAACAATATCAGGCGGAGAAAATATAGCCGCAAATATAGCCACAGCTAAAACGACAAACTTTCTACTTTTTACTAAAAGATTGAGATCAATTATTTTCAATCTTAACAGAATTAAAAGTAATACAGGAAATTGAAAAACAATTATGGTTGATAAAGCAATGCCAACTAAAAAATCAAAATACCCCGATACCCCCCATAACATACCAAATCCATCGTCTCTTGAAAAATTAACAAAAAATTTTAAAGCAAAAGGCAATACAAAAAAATAAGCAAACATTAAGCTACCAACAAATATTAAAAAACTAAGCAAAATAAATAATAAAAAAGGCAACTTTTCATTTCTCTCAAGAGCTGGCGACACAAAAGAAAACACCTGAATCAATAAAAAAGGCAAACTCAATATTAATCCAGAAAAAAAAGATAGCTTGATATAAACAAAAAACTTCTCATAAGGTTTAAAATAATTCAAATTTATATTGTATAAGAGAAGAGGCTTTTTTAAAAAAAACAAAATCTTATCCATAAATAAAAAAGATATTATGGAAAATAAAAACAGAACTATCAAGTAAAATAATACAATTTTTCTGAATTCTTCAAGGTGATCCCAGTATGTTAATTCTCTATTATCCATACTTAACCTTTCTTTTCTATATCATCATCCTTCTCATTTAAACCTTTCTTAAATTCCTTTAAACTTCTTCCAAGCGATCTTGCTATTTCTGGAATTCTATTTGCACCAAATATAAGCAAGGCTATAAGAAGTATGACAATAAGCTCTCCCCATCCTATCCCCATAAATTTGACCTCCAGTATACTCTACACCACTATTTTAACTTTTATTTTCTTTTTGTCAAGAGGAATAATCCCAAATTGAGAAAGTTTTCATAATATTTAAAACTCAAGATGGGTGGGTTCGATATAGAACTTTCTCAGCCTACAAAATTAACTTAAGTCCATCATAAGCAAACTCTACATTGGCAGGAAGGATTTTGCTATCCCTATTATACAGAAATTTATGTGTAAGATGAGTTAAATAGGCTTTTTCAGGGTTTAAAATATCTATTACTTTCAAAGCCTCTTCAAGATTAAAATGTGTAGGGTGTTTCTCAAACCTCAAGGCATTTATCACAAGAATCTTTAATCCTCTTAACTTGGCAAGGCTTTCTTCTGGAATATAACTTGCATCAGTTATATAGGCAAAATCTTTTATCCTGTATCCAAGAATTGGAATCTCTCCATGCAATATCTTTATTGGTTTTACTATAGTGCCATTTATATTTATATCTTCTTCATAAACATAGTTTAAATCTACTTGTGGCTTTCCACCTCCTTCCTGCGTTTTCCTGAAAATATAACTATACCTTTCTTTAAGTTCATTAAGTGCTTCTTCATTGCCATAGACAGGCATAGCTTTTTTCATTATAAAATTTATAGACCTTATCTCGTCAAGACCTCCAATATGATCATAATGCGAATGTGTAAGAAGAATTGCATCAATCCATCTTATATTGTGTCTTAAAGCCTGCTGTCTGAAATCTGGCGAAATATCTATCAAGATTTTTGAATCTTCAGAAGAATAAAAAACACTACTTCTTAACCTTTTGTCTAATGGATTTTCAGAACGACATGTTTCACAATCACAACCTATTGTTGGGACTCCATCTGAAGTTCCCGTCCCAAGAAAAATAAGCTCTATCATTTTTCTCCCTTTATTTTTTCAAGCCAATCTTTTATCTTTTTTTCAAAGCCGAGTTCTTCTGGCTTATAATAATTCACTTCTTTTTCAGTATAATTTTGTTTCACATAATGGAGTGGAAAATCATGAGGATACTTATATCCCTTACCTCTACCAAGTTTTTCAGCACCATAAAAACCAGCCTCTCTGAGATAAGAAGGGACATTCATTATGTTGCCATTTTTTATATCGTTTATAGCTTTATCTATCGCAATATAAGCAGAGTTTGACTTTGGCAAACCCGCAAGAAAAATGGTAGTCATTCCAAGCACAATTCTACCTTCTGGCATACCTATGCGTTCTATGGCTTCATAACATGAGGTGGCAACACTTAAAGCCTCTGGATATGCAAGCCCAATATCTTCTGCCGCAAGTATTATAAGCCTTCTTGCTATAAAGAGAGGGTCTTCTCCACTTTCAAGCATAAGTGCGAGGTAGTACAAAGCCGCATCAGGATCACTCCCCCTTACAGATTTTATAAGTGCTGAGATAACATCATAATGACCTTCTTCACTCGAATATTTTGTCTCTGTCTTCTGCAAAATTTCAATAAAATCCTGAATGTCAAGACTCACCTTTTCAACCATTCCCTTAGAAAGAATTGCCATTTCAAACAAATTGAGCATTTGCCTTACATCACCAGATTTATTAACAAGAAAATCTATCGCTTCTTCAGTTAAAAAAATATCAATATTTTTTAAAAACTCATCTTTGCTTATAGCATTTTCAAGAATTTTCTTTTTCTCTTCCTGTGTAAGAGGGAAAAATTCATATATAAAAATCCTTGATCTCAAGGCAGGATTTATAACAAAATATGGATTCTCTGTTGTTGCACCTATTATTACTATCTCTCCATTCTCAAGCTCAGAAAGGAATGCATCCTGCTTTGGCTTATTAAGTCTATGAATTTCATCTATGAAAAGAATAGTTTTCCTTTCACTATTTTTTGCAGTTTTAAAAATCTGCCTTATCTCTTCATTATCAAGTGTTAAGGCATTTGTTTTGATGAAATTATAGTCAAGAGTTTTTGCTATAACTTCGGCAAGGCTAGTCTTGCCTGTCGCTGGTGGACCATAAAATATCATCGAATGAATAATTTTATTAAGAAGCATAACTCTTATTGGTTTACCTTCACCAATAAGATGTGTCTGCCCAACAAAATCTTCAATAGACAATGGCATCATCCTTTTAGATAGTGGAAGTGACTTTTTCTCCTGAAATAATTCCATATAAACCTGCATTTTAATAAAAAGCTGATAATATTTTAAAATATTTCAACAAAAAATCCAAGAAATCACATTTCAAGATAATTTTAAAATTTAATGTAGTCAGACTCGACTGCCCAATCGAGCCTGACCATTTTATTTTTTAGAGAAAAGATATAAAATAGATTTGTCTATTTCTTATCAAAAATCATATTACTTATTCCAATGAACTGGAAATTAGTATCCAATCTCATTATAACCCTTGTATTGTTGCTTACAAAAGTATAGTAAAGAACCATATTAGTTTCTGTTAAATTAGTTTTTACAATCGTCATTTTCTTTTGTGCTTCATCAATAAAATATAAGTCCATAGCTGAATTAGTGTTGAAATTTATAAGATCCAGTGTGTTAGTTTGATCATTGGATATGGTTGTAAAAACAGCCGAAAATCCTACTATTTGAAAATTTGTTAAGTTATTATCATCAAAATAAACATGCATAAACATAGTGGCAGATGAAACAGTAATTTGTTGAGTGATATCAGTCGGGACATTGGTTAAAAATTGATTTGACAACTGAATACCAACAAGACCTATTAAATCTGGCTCAACATAAGCCAGCTCCCAGTGTCCTTTAAACTTATCCTTATCACTTAAAGTAGCACTTTCACTTCCACCACTGCTTTCAGTTGCAACCTGACAGGAAGTTAACACAAGCAACCCTAAAAAAGTTAAACTAACTATTTTCTTAAAATTTTTCATTTTTCACCTCCTTTTGTTTAATTATACTCACATAAATCAAAAATATGAATACTCTTTTCGGAGTATTTTTAAAAAAAGTCCTTACAATATTCCAGTTGGGAAAATTGACAGAAAAATATTTAAATAATATAATAAGCTATGGAAAGAAAATATTTTAAATCCGAAATAATCAAAACAAATGTCAAGAAAGTATATATTACAAGGGTAGATTCTTCAAAAATTGAAATAGAATATTTATTCCAAGAAAAAAAAGTAAAAATTTTCCTTGATGGTAAATTAATTGAAGAATCAACTGCTAACTCCATTGAAAAATCCATAATAGTTGGAAACGAAAATCATATTATAAAGATATCAAAATATTCTGTTGTGGGATATGATAAAGATATTGAAATATATATAGATAATATACCTGTTGAAAACACACCAGCAGATCCATATTTTTTCATCTCAAAAGCAAGATATTCATTAGTTTTTTATGTATTTATTATGATGTTAAAAATATTTTTATCTCCATTATTGATTTTTCTCAATAAAAACATAAATTTTGAATATTCTTACCTAATGACAATAAATTTATTCGTTTACTTTATACCTACTATAATTGTAATTATAGGTGCAATATACTACAAAAAATTTCCAAGATTTTCTATAATATCTGGTTTAATAATAGCAATCCTTGAAATGTTTGACTATTTATACGGAGTCTATTCTTTTCTATCCTCAGATTTTACAAATATCGCCACTTCAATTATGTGGATTATCGCAAGGATTTATGCTATTTATTTTTTACTCAAAGCAGCTATAAATCTGAACAAAAAAACTATCTGAATTCTTTAGGTTTAAGAATCCTTGAAGAGACTTTTATACCAAGTTTTTCAAGTTCTTTTGTATAAAATGAAATTTTACTTCTATCAATTGGACCAAACACAGCTTTTATGATAACTTTACCAGTTGAAATATATTCAAAAAAAATTATTTTAGCAAATTGTTTATTTTTCTCATCATAAAAAACTTGATTAAGTCTATTTTCAATAATGCCAGAATAAATCTTTTCAAATATCTTCTCTTTATTCTCATTGAAATATTCAACTTCAAAGAAACCTTTCTCCATTATATTAGTAATTTCAAGATATTCCCCAGAAAGATTTATAAAATCTCCATATTTCTTAAATTCAATATATGTCTTGTCTGAAAACTCTGGATTTAACCGCCAGTATAAAGAGATTTTGTCATTTATATCTGAATAATTATTTATAATAATAGAACAATCCTTTATAAAACTCTCCATTTTAAGTGGTGCATCAAATTCAATTACATCTTTAAAATCTGCTTTTGAGCCAAAAAATAATCCCTCAAAAAAATTCCTCTCATTCTCTTTTTTAGCCGTCGAAGAAACTATAAAAACAAAGGCCCTGTTAGCATCCTCAAAAAACACATCTTCAAAAATCTTATTTTCCTTAAAGAGTTTTAAAACATCTGTAGAAACATCTCTGAACTCTATAACAAAACTCTTTTTGGTTATTTTATCAAAAAAGTCAACAATAGAATTTGAAAAGGCTTTCTTCTCCTCATTTAATATCATAGAATTAGTGTTTATCAAAACAAGTAATTTATCAAACTTTCTGCCAAAAACAAAAACCTTTTTTAAATTTTCACTATTTTTTAAATAATTTTCATCAAAGCTATCTATAATTTTAAATGGACTTAAAACCGCTCCCCTCACAAACTCAAAATTATCTTTCATACTTTCAAGACTACCAAAGCACATTTCATATTCCACTCTATCTTTTAAAGAATTAAATAAGGGTTTTATAGCTAAAACAAAAAAATATTTATCACCACTTTTTGTATTAAAATCAATCAAAAAATCCTTTGGATTATCAAGAACTTTATCATATACTGCTTCATTTCTTATCAAAAATATTTTAGGAGTTTTTCCAGTTTTTTCCTTAAATTTTCTTGAAATAACATTCATAAGATCACTTACTTTGAATTCATTCACATTTCCATCTATGGTTATGAGCACATTTTCAGTAATAGGCTTCTCTCCACAACTTAAGAGAACAAGAAAAAGAAAAAGTAAAAAAGCATTCTTCATCACTATCTTTGCCCCCCATAATACTTCAGATTCTTAAGTTCAAAACCTTTAACCACAAAAGAATTATCTATAATCCTCTGATTTTTATATAACTCTCTTTCAATTTTATCCTTACTATAAGGACCACTTACAAGGACCTTATATTTTTTACCTCTGACCAACTTTTCAGCTGAATACAAGGTTATATCTTCATTATACAATTTCCGATACTTTTTAAGGTAATTTTTTGTAAAGGAATCAAAATTTTTATATTTTTCATCAACAGCAATAATTTGAACATAATATCCATAATCTACAGAGTAAGGTAAGTCAATATTTTTTAAATAATTATCTCTATTTTTTAAAACTTCTCCCTTCTTTTCAAGGAAAATATATGGTATCCTTACATTATTGTTGGAAAGAAATTTTATATCTTTTCCTTTTTTTAAAGTTAAATCATCAATTTCAACAATCCTTTCATCAGTTGACAAAAGAACTTTATCATCACTATACCAGTCTGCTGTAATACGATATTTGCCATAGATAAAATCATTAAAAAATACAGGAGAATTCTTAAAAATAGTTATCTTATCTCCGTAAAGAGGTTCTATTCTTTCTATAGTAATTTCAGCATTCTCTGGATAACAAAATATTGCAAAAGGTGTTGACTTAAAATCTGGGTTAATAAACAATGTCCAATCATCAACTTTAGTAAATATAAAATTTGAAGAGACCAACTCATCAGTTAAATCCTTCACACTTTTATCAAAAGAGACTTTAAATGAAATATTGTAAACTGAATTTTTCAACCATTTTAAAGCCTTAGAACGAGAAGCTAATCTTAAATAAAAAATTTCATTTGTGTAGTTTTTAACGTTTAAAATCAAATTATCAGCTTTTTTAAACTTGTTTTTCCCAATTTTGTAATAGTATTCGTAATTATCGTTAGCTAAAATCTCAAACACATCTTTATTTCTCTCAAAAATCACTGTATACTCATAAGGATTGTCCCATATTTCTCCAAAATGTATCAACAAATTTTTACTTTCTTCATCGTTCTTCAAAAGTAGACTTACTGGTTTAAATTTTTGAGTATTATCAAAAATTAATTCATAAGGATAATGCCCGATAATAAATTCTTTCCCAAGAGTGAGGGTTATTTTTTTATCAAGTGCAAAATTTTCATCATCAACTTTTCTTATTAGTGAAAATTTTATCTCTTCATTTAAATCTTTGAAACTTACTTTTCCATCTTTATCTATTTCTTTAATTTTACCTCTTATTTTAACCTTTCTCATTTTTTCAGTTAAATTAAAATCATTTCCATTAATATCTTTTATCAGATAGCTATCAGAAACTACATCTTTAAAAAACTCTTTTTCATTCATATTATCATATTTAATCTTTACTTTATCAGCTTCAAAAGAAACTTTAAAAGAGTAAACTAATATCTCATTTTCACCATAAACTCTGTAAAAAGCTATTCTGTATTGATAATTTACACCATTATTAAATCTTTCAAGATTTGAAAAATTGACAAGAAATATTTTAGCCTCTCCATTATTGATTTGAGAAATATAGTATCCTGCTTTCTCGGCTTCTGTAAGATTAAATCTATTGTCAATAAAGACTTTTACCTTTAAATCTACTGGATAAAATTTAAAATATAATAAAGAATATTTTTTTTCTTTCTGTGCATAACCTCCACAAAAAAACAAAAAAATTAAAATAAACAAAAAAAATCTCTTCATAAAAAACCCTCTTTCTATCTTTTCGGAATAAAATTAAATCTATTTAACCTGCCTATTTTTATACCCAGAAAACCCAAATTTGCCTA
>JBBFLL010000020.1:0-47217 GCA_037479045.1 Brevinematales bacterium
AATTTTTATTTTCTCCCGGAGTAAGATTAAATTATTTTAATTACATCGATAAATTTTCAGTTGATCCGAGAGCAATCCTAGAATATAGGTTTAATGAAGAGCATAAAATTTATACCTCTGTTGGCTATCTCTCTCAATTTGTTACAGAACCCTATGTTATAGGACTTATGATCAAAAATAAAGATAATATAGATATTCCTGCTGCATGGCATTATGTTGTTGGAGAAAAAAGTAAAATTTTTGACTACTGGGAAATCTCTATAGAAGGATATTTAAAAAGTTACGTAAATCTTATATCAAGAGTTTCCAATGTTGAAATTGAATTTAAGACAAGCGATAGTAAGCTTGATATTTATGGGCTTGAGATTTTGATAAAGAAAAATCCCGGTGGAATTCCAGTATATGGGTTTATAAGTGGAAGTATTGCAAATAAATGGATGTATTTAAAAGAGGGAATGGATCCTAATAGTTTTGCTGGATTTAGTCTTACTGGTAATTCCGATGGAATTTCTTCAATTATTAAGAATTCATGGGAATTTTCTTCCCCACCCGTTAATGAATGGTGGAATCAATGGGACTATAAATTTAATCTTACCGTCATCTGGGAATTTTTAAAAAACTGGAGTTTAACAGGGGAATTTATTTATAAATCAAGTGGTTATTTTACTCCTGTAGAAAGTGTCAGTTCTTTTACAGTAGGAACAAATACTGTTTATGTTCCCAAATATGGAAAATATCAATCAGAAAAGCTACCAGATTTTCATCAACTCAACATAAAACTTGAATGGAATCCAATTTTATTAAATCTTCCTTGGGGATTTTATATTCAAATAATGAATATTTATAACAACAAGGAAAAATATTATTACTACGAAGGAGATTATTCTGAAAAGAAAGTTTCAGAGTCTCCTTTAGGGATTTGGGGTTTTGGTGGTGTCTGGGTGAAATGGTAAAATTTTAATCTATTTTTAACTTAAAGCTGGCTATAATATTATGGCCAGCTTTTTTTATTTCTATTGGAAAATTCTTATAAAAAACAAAAAATTAAAAAATTTTTAATTTTCTATTGACAAAACTATTTTATCATTTTATAATAATTTTAAATTTGTAATCATTACAATTTTGTAATAAGTGGAGGTTTTATGATTGTTTCAAAAAGTAAGACACAAATGCAAATTATTGTTGTGGCAGATTTGAAGAAGCCAATGATTATAAGAGATTATAGATTAAGCAAAAGAGAAGGTGATTAAATGGAAAAGAATATTTTTTCTGATAGAGATATAAAAAATTTTCTACTTGAAAAAGATATTAAGCCAACATTGATAAGAATAAAAACGCTTGAATATCTATGGTCTACAAAAGAACATCCCGACGCAGAAAAAATATATAGAGAAGTTGAAAAATTTATCCCGACACTTTCTATGACAAGTATATATAATACATTAAATACTTTTGTTGAAAAAGGTATAATAACGGCTATAAAGATAGAAGAAGGTGTTATAAGATATGATGGAGATACAAAATCTCACGGCCATTTTAAATGTATAAAATGTGGAAAGATTCTTGATATAGATATAAAACAGGATATTTTTAAGGTAGAGATTAAAGAAGGTGAAGTTCTCGAAGAACATATTTACATAATAGGTATATGTAAAGAGTGTTTAAAAAAATAAAGGAGGTAAAAAATGGCGTTAAAATTTGGAATTTACAAATGTGCAATGTGTGGTAATGTTGTTGAGGTATTTGTTGAAGGTGATGGAGAACTTGTTTGTTGTGGCAAACCAATGACTCTTATGGACGAAAGAAACAAGGATGGTGCAGGAGAAAAACACCTTCCTGTTGTTGAAAAAACAAACAATGGAATTCTTGTGAAAGTTGGTTCTGTTCCTCACCCAATGGATCCAGATCACTGGATACAATTTATCGAAGTAATGACAAACGATAATTATGTCTTGAGAAAAGAGCTTAATCCTGGTGATAAACCTGAGGCAGAATTTAAAGTTTCACAAAGTGAAGTAAAACTTGTAAGAGAATTTTGCAACAAACATGGGCTCTGGGCAACCAAGTAAAGGGGGCTTAAAATGTCAGAGGTGAGAAAAAAGTTAATTGAAATGTTGAATAGGGCTTTAGAGCTTGAGTATGCCGCAAGAATTCAATATCTTGCTCATGCTGAAATGATAAATGGATTAAATTCGGAGCCACTTATTGAAAGATTGAAAGAAATAGCTTCAGATGAACAAAAACATGAAGAAATATTCAGGACTCTTATTACAGCTTATCTTGGTGGCAAGGCTTCAATGAATCTTGAGAAAACTTATGATGCCAGTGGTATCAATGAGATTCTTACTGTTAATCTTAAAGGTGAAAAAGAAGCTGTTGATTATTACAAACAGATATACAAATTTGTGATTGAAAACAAGCAAGAATTTCAATATGAATTTGAAACACTTGAACATCAAATAAGACATGTAATAATTGATGAACAGGAACATATTGTTGAAATTTCAAATTTATTACAAAAATAGGAGGAAGAAATGGCAAGTGTAAAAGGAACACAAACAGAAAAAAATCTTCTTAAAGCCTTTGCAGGTGAATCTCAGGCGAGGACAAGGTATACTTTTTTTGCCTCTGTTGCAAAAAAAGAAGGTTATGAGCAAATCGCTCAAATCTTTATGGAGACAGCAGAGAATGAAAAGGAACATGCAAAGAGATTTTTCAGCTATCTTGAAGGTGGTATGGTAGAAATTGATGCTGCCTACCCTGCTGGAGTAATTGGAAATACTCTTCAAAATCTCAAAGCAGCAGCAGAAGGAGAGAATGAAGAACATACAAAATTATATCCGATGTTTGCTGATGTGGCTGAAAAAGAAGGCTTTAAAGAAATAGCAACCCTTTTCAGAATGGTTGCAAGAGTTGAAGTTGAACATGAAAAGAGATATTTGAAACTTGCCCAGAATATTGAAAAGGGAGAGGTTTTCAAGAAATCTTCTACAGTGAAGTGGAAATGCTTGAACTGTGGTTATGTTCATGAAGGACCTGAGGCTCCAGAAAAATGTCCTTCATGTTTACATCCAAAAGCATATTTTGCAATAAAGGAAGAAAATTACTGACTATAAGGCGTGTATAACACGCCTTATAGTTTATATGGAGGTTTTATGGATATTTATACCATTATAAAATTACTTGGCATATTCACTTTTGTTTTTTTAACCTTGACATTTCTTCTTGGATTTTTCAAATTTAAGATTAAAAATAGAATTTTATTACACAAAATCGGGGCTTTTATTACTCTGATGCTTGGGTTTATTCATGGTATAATTGTTATTTATCTTTCATACTTCAGATAAAAGGAGGATTTTATGAAATATCTCATTTCTCTATTGATTATTTCATCTATTGCTTTTGCACATCCACCATCCAGAATTAAGGCAGATTTTAACATTTCAGAAAAAACTATTTCTATTGAGGTTGAACATCCTGTAAAATCAAAAGATCATTTTATTAATGCTATTGAAATTTTACTTAATGGCAAAAGTATAATCAGACAAAGTAGCTCAGAACAATTAAATGATAATGTGCAAAAGTATCTATTTCTCATTCCCGAGCTTAAAGAGAATGATAAAGTCACAATTATTGCGAAGTGCAATAAATTTGGGGATATGAGGAGAGAATTTGTTGTTCAAAAACAGGAGTAGGAGGTTTATATGTTTAAAGTAAATGAAGGTGTAATTGACAGAATTATTAGATCTATACTTGGAATAGGGTTGATCTTAGTAGCATTCTTTTTACTTCAGGGGGTACTTAAAATTATACTGATTATATTGGGAATAATACTTATCGTAACAGCTATTACTGGTTTCTGTGGTTTGTATGCTATTTTTGGTATCAATACCTGTTCAGTTAAGAAAAAATAACTATTTATTTCAGTTATATATCCCTTTTTCCGAAAAGAAAAAACAGACTCTTTTTGGAGAGAGGGATATATGAATTATATCATAAAAAATGGAACTATCATTACTCCAGAGAAAATTATATATGGTGCTGATATTCTCATAGAAGGGGATAAGATTAAAAAAATTGGTGAAAATCTTAAGGAGAAAGTTGACTTTGTAATAGAGTTAAAAAACAATGAGTTAATATTTCCTGCATTAATAAATGCACACGACCATCTTTTGGGGAGTTATTACCCACGAATCGGAGAAGGGCCTTATATAAACTGGTTGCCATGGGATAATGATCTCAAAAATCACGAAGTTTATCAGGAAAGAAATAACATATCAAACATTGACCTTTACTATCTTGGGGCTTATAAAAATCTTATTTCTGGTGTAACAATAGTTTCCGATCATATACCCCATATAGTAAATAAAGATTTTATTGACAAAATGCCTATTTATGTTCTTAAAGAATACTCACTTGAACATGAAATCTCAAGCTACGACTTGAGATGGGGGAGAGGTATAACAATAGAGCATAATGAAGCAAAAGAAAAGGATATTCCTTTCATTACCCATATACAGGAAGGATTTGATGAAGAAGCCTGTCTTGGAGTAAATATTTTAAAAGAAATGAAGGCTTTAGATGAGTACACTGTCTTAATACACGGTATCTCATTTACAGAAGCTGACATTATAGAAATTGCAAAGGCAAATGCAAATGTTGTATGGTGTCCATCTTCAAACTATTTTATGTTTAAGAAAACAACAAACATAAAAAGTCTTTTGAGCAAAGGAGTAAATGTTTCTTTGGGGACAGATTCTCCTATGTCTGGAGGATTAAATATTCTTGATGAAATGCAATTCGCACATTCACTTTATAGAAAATTATATAAAGAAGAGCTTGACTACAAGAAACTTGTAGAAATGGTAACAATTAATCCAGCAAAGGCATTAAGGCTTAAGAAAGTTGGAAAAATTGAAGAAGGATTCTATGCAAATTTATTAATCTTAAAATCTTCTAATTCTCTCAATCCTTATGAAGCACTTGTAAAAGCATGGTTTGATGATATAAGGCTGGTAATAATGAATGGCAAACCTTTATATGGTAAAACAAATCTATTTGGTGAGTTTAAAAATGTAGAAAAGAAGAATTATGAAGAGATATTAATCAAGGGAAAGAAAAATTTTCTTATTGGTAATCTATCAGAAATATATAAAAGAATGTGGGAAAATATAAGATATAAAAAAATTTTACCTTTTTTACCAATTGATGTAAACTTATAGATAAAGTAAATAAAGAAGGAAAAAATGCCAGTAGAAAGGAAGTTTACAGCAGGTTCAATAATTTATTTTGATCATGAAGTTGGAGATTCAATATATATTCTCAAATCAGGAAGAGTGGATATAAGTTTCATTCAACCAGAAAGTGGGGAAAAGATAGTTAAAACCCTTGCTATTGGAGAATTTTTTGGATTAAAATCTGCAATTATAAATCATACGAGAGATGAAATAGCTGAGGCTGTAACAGATGTTTTAACAATAGAGTTTAAGGTAACTGAATTTGAAAGCTATGTAAGCACTAATGTTGAACTTTTAAAAAGACTTTTAAGAGTTTTATCAAACCAGTTAAGAAACTTAGGTATTAAGGTAAACAATTATCTTGGTAATAATGTTATTTATCCACCCAATATAGGGCTTTTTAAGATTGGTGAATATTATTTAAATAACAAGCAATACAAACAGGCAATGCAGGTTTATGAGAGATATATCAATGAATATCCAGATACAAATCTTGCAGGAGAGGCAAAATATAGAATACAGATTGCAGAGGAAGCTATAAAGACTGGATTTTTAAAGTCATATAAACCAGTCGATGAACTTATAAAGTCAGAAATTTCAGGGGGAGATATCTCTATAAATCAAACAGTTGATCTTTCTACATCAAAAGAAAATATACATTCTCCACTTGGCATAAGAGAAAGTATGGATAAATTTTACAAAGCTCAGGGTGCTTTTAATGGAAAAGACTACGAAACAGCCGAAAAGGAATTAAAAAGTTTCTTTTCTTGTTTATCTAATAATATTAACCCTGAAATGGTTGATGAAGCAAGGATGCTTTATTTTCAGGTCTTATTTTATAACAAAAAATATGGAGAATGCAGTCAGGAGATTACAGAATTTTTAAAATCTTCAAATAAACCATTGCTTATAAAAAAGGCTCTTTTTATACTTGCCGACATATATAAAGAACTTAATAAACCAGAAAATGAAAAAGCCATTTTACAAAAAATAGTAATGATGGCACCAATAGACGATTTAAGTAAAAAAGCAAAAGAAAGATTAAATACTTTGGGGTAGAAAATGGCAGATGTTCTTGATAAGTTTGAAAGGTCTTATGCACCGGGGGATATAATTTTTTGTGAATATGAAAAAGGGGATGAATTTTATATAATAAAAGAAGGAAAAGTAAGGATTACAAAAATTCAGGATAACAAAGAAAAAACCCTTGATATTCTTGAACCACCAGCGATTTTTGGTGAGATGGCAATAATTGAAGATGCTCCAAGAAGTGCCACAACAATAGCAGAAACAAATGTTAAAGTTGCTGTTTTCAAAAAACATAACTTTTATGAACTTCTGGCAAGCAATCCAAAATGGGCATTGTCATTAATTAAAATTCTCTCAAAAAGAATTTTTGATGCTACAAGAAGACTCCAGATCCTATCTCTTAAAGAAAATGAGGCTAAGGTTCTTGATACAATACTTATGCTTGTGGAATGGAAAGGAATAATTCCAGCCACCTATCAGGATACAAAACCAATAGAACTTGAAGATGTAAAAGTTGAAGATATTGCACACTGGTGTGGGCTTGATCTTAAAGAATGTGAAAGATATATCGTTCGTTATGTAAATATGGGAAGGCTTGAAAGAACGGCTAACAAGATTATAGTAAAGAATCTTCCAGATATTTATCGACTTGTCAAGAATAAGAGAAAACTTCAATTCGCTGATAATGAATTATAAGATTAACTCAAATAGTTTGCATTGATTTTTACATAATCGCAGGTGAGGTCACTTGTCCACACAAAATAGTCTTTTCTTCCGAGATCGAGATCAATTGTTATTGTCATTTCGTTAGTTATCATTTCACTACCAGCACGACTCTCATTTTCATGAATGACCTTTCCATTTTCAAAGATTAAAAGATCGTTGAAATACAGCTTCAATTTTTCAAGTTCAAATTTTCCTCCAGAATATCCAACAGCAGCAAGAATTCTACCCCAATTGGGACTCTGACCAAATATTGCGGTTTTAACGAGATATGAATCGGCAATTGCCCTTGTTATTTTGTAAGCATCGATCTCTGTAAGAGCATTTTTAACTTCAATTTTAACAACTTTTGTAGCACCTTCTCCATCTCTTACAATCATTTTTGCAAGATGTTGACATATATTGGTAAGATGGGAAACAAAAATATCATATTCTTCACTTTTATATTTTATTTCTTTATTTTCAGCATTTCCACTTGAAAGTAAAAATACGCTGTCGTTTGTGCTTGTATCATTATCAACACTTATTCTATTAAAAGAAAGGTTTGTTGCCTCTATCAAAGCCTCTTTTAAAGCCTTCTTTTCCATCTTTGCATCTGTGACAATAAAAGCAAGCATTGTTGCGTGAGGAAGTGCATCCATATCAGGTTTTATCATGCCTGCACCTTTTACAGCTCCACCAATCCTTACTCTTATACCACCTATTTCAAATTCACAGGCACATGTTTTAATTTTTCTATCAGTTGTCATTATTGAATGTGAGAAATTTTTTTCATCATTTTCTATTTTTATAATTCTACACAGTTTTTCTATACCATATCTTACAACATCCATATTCAATTGCTTTCCAATAACTCCAGTTGAAGCAACAAGAACACTCCCTTCTCCAAGTCCAAGATTTTTTTCTACAAGGGATGTCATTTCAAGGGCATTTTTTATCCCAATTCCACCAGTAAGACAATTTGCATTTCCACTATTTACTATTATAGCGGATATTTTATTATTCAATCTTTCTCCATCAACAAATATATGTGCTGCTTTTACCTTGTTTTTTGTAAATAAAGCCGCAACATCACAGGGAGTGTCTGAATATATTAAACCCAGATCTTTGAAACTCAACTCTTTGAGACCTGAAGCTATACCATTAACCCTGAAACCTTTGACAGATGAGATGCCACCACCTTCTATAAACCCAACACAGCTATCCATAAAAATCTCTCCTGTTATTAATTTTCGGAACTTTCTGAAGATTCTACAGAACCAAAGGTTGTTATATCTGGATTTTCAGCCATCTTTTTTCTTATCAATTGTTCAAGTTTATTTGCCATTTCTGGTTTTGATTCAAGTTCTTTAACCAAATTTTCTCTTCCTTGAGATATTCTTTCTTCTCCCATAAAATACCAAGTCCCTTTTCTCTGTAAAACATTGCATGCAATAGCTGCATCAACAAGACAACCAACTTTCGATATTCCTTTTCCAAATATTATGTCAAACTCTGCAATTTTGAAGGGAGCTGCAAGTTTGTTTTTAACAACTTTTGCTCTTACTCTATGTCCATAATTTTCTTCTCCCTTTTTCAGAGCTTCTCCTTTTCTTACTTCTATTCTTACAGAGGAGTAAAACTTTAAAGCCATTCCTCCTGTTGTTGTTTCTGGATTACCGAACATTACTCCTATCTTCATTCTTATCTGGTTGATGAAAATAACAGCCGTCTTTGACTTGTTAATTAATGCTGTAAGTTTTCTTAAAGCCTGTGACATAAGTCTTGCCTGCATTCCCATTACAGCATCACCCATATTTCCGTCAATCTCAGCCTTTGGGACGAGTGCTGCAACAGAATCTACAACTATCAAATCAACAGCCCCACTCCTTACAAGGCTTTCTACAATTTCAAGAGCCTGTTCACCTGTATCAGGCTGAGAAATATAGAGTTCCTTTATATTTATACCTAGTTTTTGTGCATAAATTGGGTCAAGGGCATGCTCTGCATCAACAAAGGCACATACATTGCCTTTCTTTTGTGCTTCAGCTATTATTGATAAAGAAAGGGTGGTTTTACCTGATGCCTCAGGACCATAAATTTCGGTAATTCTACCATAGGGTATGCCACCAATACCTAAGGCAAGGTCAAGAGTTAAAGCTCCTGTAGAGATTACAGGTATTCCCTCTACACTTGGTTTATCACCAAGTTTCATTATAGCCCCTTTACCGAATTGCTTTTCTATTTGTGAAATTGCTATCTGTAAGGCTTTTTCCTTTTCTTTATCGATTAATTCTGACATATCTTTCCCCTCACTTTATTTTTTCAAGAATGTTTTTTAATTCTATAAAAAAGTCCGTAGAATACATAGATTTTTCATTAAAACTTTTCTCAAAAATAACATTTGCATTGCCCAGTTTTTTCTTGAATTTTTCAAGAGCACCATCTTCACTTCCTAAGTAAGTGCAAAATAAAACTACCTTTTTATTATTAAAATTATATTTTGAGAGAATTGAATTAAAGGGGGCTGCAAAGTTTGAAGCCCATACGGGAGAACACATAACTATTATATCATAATCTTCTGGATTTTTTTCCAGAGGATTTACTTTTGGTTTTATTCCTAAAACAGTCATCATACCACCAATAAAATACTTAAAAAATCCAGAAGGAAGTTTTTTTTGCATCTCTATTTTTTGAATATCAGCTTTAAATTCTTGCCCGATAAATTTAGCAATTTTTTCGTTATGTCCATCAAGAGAAAAATATATTACAAGCATTTTCATAAAATTATCCCCTTTATTTCATTATAAGGATAAAAAAAAGAAATGTCTAATTTTGAGAAAGAGATTAATTTTTTGAAATCTTTAAAACCTCTGAAATTTCATAGGCTGGAAGGATGTTTTGTTTTAACCATTTTCTGTCAAACCAATCATTTGGATCCAGATTCATTCCATTTATTATAAGACTGAAATGAAGGTGGTCCCCCGTAACATAACCTGTTTTTCCTGAGAGAGCAATAAGGCTTTTTTTATCAACAAAATCTCCCTCTTTAACAAAAAGTTTTGAACAATGGGAATACCCAGAAAAGATTCCATAACCATGATCTATGAGTATGTAGTTTCCATTAGCCCCATTATAACCAGAAAAAACAACCCTACCTTTTTCAATAGAGTAGATATTAAAATTTGTGCCATTGACAAAATCAATTCCGTAGTGATAAGAACTTCTAACAAGTTTTTTATCAAGCCAGAAATTTCGCTTTAATCCATAATCAGATGTAATATAACCATCGGTAGGTTTTTCTGGTATAAATCTGAACCCTTCAACATAGGTTTGATTTTTATAAGTGTGGTCAAAAACATCAAATACTTTTTTTTCATTTAATTTGCTTACAATAAGGTTGTATCTTTTAACAGGATCTTTTGGAAGTTTTTCGTTAAATTCTTCTTCTTTTTCCATACCAAAATTAGCGTTAATTTTGATATTATTTACTGCATATTTTCTTTCTGAAAAAATTATATTTAACTTATTAGTTATAAATCCAGTGTCTTTAAACTCTGCAACAATATTTATATCTATTTTTTCAAATGTAAGAGGCCAACCAAAAAATGCTATATAAAAATTCTTTTTGAAAGGAATAAATTTGATTTTATAATTGTCATTAATGATGAGATAAAAAAAATTGATTTGCTTATTGAATTTTTGCAAGGCTACAATACCACTTCCCCCTCTTTTAACTTCAGGAGAAGTAAACAAAACTTCATAGCCAACATTTGTAATATTACTTGAAAAATTATTTAATATAACCTTTTCTTCTTTTATAATATTATTATTTTGACAGGAAAATAATATAAAAATACTAAGCAAAATTACGTATTTCTTTAAACCACTCTTCAATATTTTTATCATCATAAAAACTACTTCCAATAACCAGGGAATTTGCACCTGCATTTAAAATTTCTTTATAGTTTTTTCGGTTGATTCCTCCATCTACTTGAATTGTTATATTTTTATTCTTAACAAGATTTTTTATTTTTTCTATTCTTACAAGAGATTCTTTCATAAAAGATTGGCCTGAAAAGCCGGGTTCTACACTCATAACAAGTATTAAATCAATTTCTTCAATATATGGAGTTAATTGTTCAATTGGAGTTTTTGGTTTGATTGAGAGACCTATTTTTTTCCCTTTCTTTTTGAAGAAATCAATATAACTTTTTAAAATCACGTGTTCATTTTCCACATGAAAAGTAAAGTGATCTATTCGCAACTTGAGAAATTGTTTAAGAGTTTGTTCTGGATTTTCAGAAAGTTCTATCATAAAGTGGAAGAAAGATTTTAAATTTGTTCTTTTTAAAATATCTTCAGAAATTTTAGCTCCAAAAGAAATATTTGGGACATAGTGGTTGTCCATTATGTCAAAATGTATTGCATCGACTTTAAGTTTTTCAAAAAGGTTTATTACCTTTTCGAGGTTAAAAAAATCAGCGGCAAAAATTGATGGCATCACAGAAACATTATTCATAGCTTACTTCCTTAACAACGGAGTTATTAACAATTAAAACAAGCTTTGTTGGTCCATAAGACTTAAATACGGTTAAAATCTGGGCTTTGTCTGTAAATTTTCTACTATAGATTTCTCTAGAGGTAGATTTTTCATCGGAAATTAAAATTTTAACATCAAGCTCTGGACTTGCAATTTGTTCTCCTCCAAGAGAAGATAAATTGTAATAGAAATATCTATAACTTGCGGATCTTATCTCCTCTTCACTTTCTCCATATACTCCAACAAGAAGTCTTATTTCAGAGTTTATAGGTAGTATTGCACCAGCAGGAATATCCTGTTCTAATACTTTTCCATCTTCATCAGGAGAGGTGGCCACCTTTTTTTCAAGAACAGGATATATTGAATTTTGAATTAAAGCTCTCAATACAACTTCTATTGGTTGATTAATGTAATTTTCTACCTTGAATTTACCTTCTTCTACATCAGAATTTACCAATAATTTCATTTTGTAAGTTCTTTCAACCTCAAGGCCGGGAGAAGGTTCCTGACTTATTACCTTATCGAGAGGATAGTTTCCATCTTTAACAAGCGTCATCATAAAAGGAATATTTTCTTTTGTAAGTATATCTTCAGCTTCTTTTTTTGATAATCCCACGAGATTTGGGACAGTGTAAACATCTCTTCCAAGACTTACAACTAAAGTTACACTTCTTCCTTTCCTTACCGTAAGCCCTTTAAATGGGAATTGACTTATAACTGTAAATTTTGCGTAATTGGTATTAAAAGTCGGTTCAATAATAACGTTAAGCCCTCTTTTTTGGAGTTCTGTTATTGCAGAGACTATATCTTTTTCTCTTACATCAGGCACTTTTGTAATAGGGTAGGAAATTCTCGCAATAAGGAGAATTATTATTATTACAAAGCCTGCAATAACTCCTGCAAGAACAAAAGAGAGAAAAATTCTTCTCACGAGCCTTGTATATATATCAGCTCCCTCAGCACTGAAATAATCTTTTGACTTTTTTTCAAACTTTATGATCCATATCTTTAGATTATGAAAGAAATCTTTTAAACTCATAAGTTCCCCTTTTTAAAAAAAATTTCCCTCCAGAGGCTTAAATCCATTTATAAAACTTATATAGTCCATTTCTTTTTTGTTTTCTGGTTTAATGTTGTTAATTTTTATTGAACCTTCTTTTGTCGCAATTATCAAGCCTTTTTTGTTAGCTTGAATTATCTTTCCTGCTTCTGCGTTGTTATTATTTAATTCAATATTAGTAAATATACATTTGATGCCATTTCCTGAAGTTATCTCTTTTGAATTTCTATAATACCCGAAAATATTTGGCCAGAGCTTAAATGCTCTATATTTATTAAAAATTTCTTTTGCTGTCATCTGTCCAAAATCTATAAATCCGTTTTCTTTTTTTATTATTCTTGTATAAGATGCAAGACTATCATCTTGCTTGATTCTTTTAAAACCTCCTTTTTCAATCAATTGAAGAGCTTTCAAAAGTAAATCTGCACCATCTGAAGCAAGTTTCTTTGAAAGTTCAATATAAGTTTCATTTGGGTCAATCTTTACTTCACTCTGAATAATTATATCACCTTTGTCAAGTTCTTTTGTGATGAATTGAACCGTATTTCCAGTGATTTCATCTCCATTGAGTAAAGCATATTGAATTGGAGAAGCCCCTCTGTATTTTGGTAGTAAAGAGGCATGCAGATTTATAGAATGGTATTTAGGGTGAAATATTATTTCTTCTGGAATAATCATTCCATAAGACACGATGACATAAATATCTGCATTAAAACTGAAAAGATTGTCTATAAACTCTTTGTCTTTAAGATTACATGGTTGTAAGACTGGTAGATTTTTTTCTATTGCAAACTTTTTCACAGGAGTAGAAACTATATCTTTAAGTCCCCTTCCACAACAGGCATCTGGATTTGTAACAACTGCAAGCACATTATGTTGTTGATAAACTAACTCAAGGGAAGGTACCGAAAAATCAGAGCTCCCCCAGAAAACTAAATTCATACTTCTACTTTCCCGAATTTTTCTCTATTTTTGTTTAATATTTCTTCTAATTTTTCTTTATTTTTTTCTTTGTCTTCAGGAGAAAAATAGTCGATAAATAATTTCCCTTCAAGATGATCAATTTCGTGTTGCAAGACCCTTGCAAACATCCCTTCACCTTCAATGACTGTGGGTTTGCCAGAGAGTAAAGTTCCTTTTACTCTCACTTTAATTGAACGTTCAACGTTTCCCCATACTCCGGGAAAAGACAAACAACCTTCTTCTGCAATATCTTTGTCTTTTGAATAAAAAACAATTTTTGGGTTTAAAAGCACAAGCCTTCTTGTTCCTTTCTCCTGAGGCAACTCAACAATAAAAATCTTTTTGGAAATTCCTACCTGAGGAGCTGCAAGTCCCACACCATTCTCATTCATAAGGGTTTCTTTCATATCTTCTATAATTTTAAGAATTTCTCCATCTATTTTTTTAACTTCCTCAGCTTCTTTTCTTAATACAGGGTTGCCATATGTGGCCATTTCAAGAATCGCCATTTTTCTACCTCAACAAATTTTACTAAAGATAAAAATTATAAAATGTTATTCATTTTAAGTCAATTTCTCCACTTGCATAAATATAATCATTTTTATAAAAAACAGCAAACTGACCGGGGGTAATTAATTCTCTCTCTTTAAACAAAGTGACGGTAATAAAATTTTCTTTTATGTTTACCATACATTTTTCTGGTTGGCTCTGATACCTGAATTGAACCTCATACTCTCCGTCTTTAAAATTCTTGCTGAAAATATTTAATTTTATAACATTAAATTTTGAACTCACTGGTTTTTCACCAATTAAGATCCTATTTTTTTCTACATCAAATCCGTTTATAAATATTCTTTCTCCAACGGCTATATTTAATCCTCTTCTCTGCCCAAAGCTATAAAATGGTATCCCTCTGTGATAACCAACAATTTTACCGTTGTGTATAAATTCTCCTTTATTTTCTTTTACTCCTTTTTTCGTTAAAAAATTTCTATAATCATCTTTTACAAAACATATGTCCTGACTTTCGGGTCTATTTGAGTCAATTGGCAAATTGTTATCTGAAGCTAACTTTTTGATTTCATTTTTTACATAAGTCCCGAGAGGAAGTTTTATATATTTTAATTTTTCTGGTTCAATATATGACAAAAAGTATGACTGGTCTTTCTGAGGGTCAATTCCTCTTTTTATAAGTAGTTCGCCTGAAACTTTTTCAATCCTTGCATAGTGTCCAGTCGCAAAAAAGTTAGCTCCTTCAGAAATAGCATACTCGAGCAAAGCACCAAATTTTATAAATCTATTACAATAAATGCAAGGATTTGGAGTCAAGCCATTTTTATAGCTATTTATAAAGTAATTTATTATTTTTGTTTCAAAAATATCTTTTAGGTTTATAATTTTGTGTCTTATTCCTAAAAAATCACAGACCTTTTTTGCATTTTGAACTTCTTCAATACTACAGCATTTTTTACTTCCCTCTTCTTCTGGACCAACAAAAGTTATACCAGTAGTTTCAAAATTAGAAGATTTGATCAAAAATGCTGCAACAGATGAGTCAATCCCACCAGACATTCCTACATAAACAGAAGGCATGGCTAAAACTTTTTAAGTTTTTCTTTTTGTGTTTTGAGAAAACTTATTTTGTCGGTTTTTTTAAAGTTTGGTATATTACCAAGAAGATCTAAAAACTTTATTTCTTTAGGTTTCATTTTTTCTTTGTTGAGTTCTATAAAGTCTATAGTTTCTTTATCTTCAATTTTTTCAATAAGTCTTACTTCACTTGATTGACTTAATATATAATAGTCATTTATTATTTTTACTATATGAATATATGTATTCATTCCGATCATCTTTGTTAAAATAACCTCAACAAATTGTGTGTCTTCAGATTGTGGAATGGATGCCTTTTTTATAATCCATCTTACAAGAAAAAATCCTCCACCACCAAGTAAACCAAGATAAAAAAGTATTTTGATAGTTGTCCAGAATGGATTAGGTGTTTTTACCCTTCTTTGAGTAGTTCTTTCTTCTTCTCTATAGAATTCGTCAAGAAAAGCTTTATTGGTTTGCTGATTCGTTTCTGGAAAAACAGGAGAAAAAGATAAAAATAGATAAAATATTAAGAGTATACCTTTTTTCATAAAAACCTTCACTTTAAGAAATCAAAACTGAAACCAAAAGGCTTATCAAAGTCAGAGTATTCACAAGTTACCTCATCATTTTCAGTAATCTTAAACTTTGCTTTATCACTTAAGGCAATCACTTCATGCCAGATGCCTTTGTTAAGGCAAACTGGCTTGTCAAGAAGAAAAACCTCAAAGTCTTTCGGATCTTTATCTGCAACCAGTAAAATTGAAGTCCCAGAAATTGGCTCAAATGTTTCAATAGAATCTGGATGTCTCTCAAGCCTTGTAGCACTATGTCTATCAATTTCGAGTATCGCAATTCTCCATCCATTGTCCTTGACTTTAAAAAGGATCTCCCATACAGAAATATCATCTCTGCTGAAATCTAATATGCAACCATATTTTTTGAAACTTTCCCTTGAAATGTATTTTAATTCTTTCACAATATGCCTCTCAATAATTATAACCCTTTTTCCATCAAATTTGCAAATATTTTGTTGAATTTTCTCGGGTCATTAACTGGCTGTCCTTCTGAAAGTAGTGAATAATCAAGTAGAAGTTCGCAATAGTCTTTAAGCATTTCATCAGAAGGATTTGTCTTATATTTTTCATACATTTTTTCAATAACAGGGTGAAAAGGATTAAGTTCAAGTATTCTCTTTGAAGAAGTAAAAAGAGGATTTTCTTTTTTCAGATATTTTTCGAGAGCGGGGCTTATGTCATGTTCATCACTGGTAAGGCAACATGGTGCAGAAACTAAATTTTCAGAGAGCCTTGCTTCTTTTATGCTGGCTTCTAATTCTTTTGAGACAAAAGACAGAAAATCCTTCATATCTTTTGATTTTTTTTCTACTTCTTTTTTCTTTTCTTTAAATTCTTCATTTTCGAGGTCTAATTTTCCTTTACCAATAACTTTTACTTTTTTACCTTCAACTTCAGGAATATACTGGATCATTACTTCATCAATTGGATTTAAAAGAAAAATGACTTCATAACCTTTCTGTTTAAGTAGTTCTAAATGAGGGGAATTTTCGGCTATGACTCTTGATTCTGCGGCGATGAAATAAATTTCTTTTTGATCTTCTTTCATTCTTGATATATATTCTTTGATTGTTGTGAGTTTGTCTTCTGAAAATGTTGATTCAAACAGAAGAAGCTGGGTTAATTTATTTTTGTTATCAATATCTGAAATAATACCTTCTTTAAGTGCATTACCAAACTCTTTCCAGAAAGTGAGGTATTTTTCTCTATCCTGTTCTAAAAGTTCGGTTAAAGAATCAAGAACTTTTTTAGTTAAATTTTTTCTTATTTGAACAATAATTCTGTCATTTTGAAGCATTTCTCTTGAAATGTTGAGTGAAAGATCTGAAGATTCTACTACTCCTTTGACAAATCTCAGGTATTTGGGAAGAAGCTCTTCGTAATTTTCTGCAATGAGAACTTTTTTAACATAAAGAGAAAGTCCGCCTTTATAACCCTGAAAATAAAAATCAAAGGGTGCTTTTGAAGGAATGAATAGCAGAGAATAGAATTCAAGAGTTCCCTCTGCTTTATATAAAATGTGTTTTAACGGTTTGTTCCAGTCGTGTGAGATGTGTTTATAAAATTCTTCAAGCTCTTCTTCGTTTATTTCTGAAGAATTTTTTCTCCATATTGGCTTCATAGAATTTAAAATCTTTTCTTCTTTTGTTTTCTTTTCTTTATCTTCCACATAAGTTTTTATTGGATATTGTATAAAATCAGAATATTTTTTTACTATTTTTGAAATTATCCAGTCATCTGTATAGTCCTCTATACCATTTTCTTCATCAACAGGCTTAAGATATAATTTGACCTCAGTTCCATTTTTTTCTTTTTCAACTTCTGAAATGGAGTATTCTCCATCTCCATAAGATTCCCATTTGTATGCTATATTTTCAGTTGCTTTTTTTGTTATAACCTCAACTTTATCGGCAACCATAAAAGCCGAATAGAATCCGACTCCAAATTGACCTATGAGTTCAAGTGCGTTTTTATCATTACTTTCCTTAAGTTTTGAAATAAATTCACTTGTTCCAGATTTTGCAATAGTTCCTATGTGGTTTATAAGGTCTTCTTTGTTCATTCCAATACCGTTATCTACTACTGAAAGGGTTCTTTTTTCTTTATCTACAAGAATCCATATTTCTCCATTTTCAATAGAGAGAGAAGAATTTGTAAGCGAGAGAATTCTTAATTTATCGATAGCATCTGAAGCATTTGATATAAGTTCTCTTAAAAAGATTTCCTTATTTGTATAAATTGAATGGATAACTAAATCAAGTAGTCTTTTAGTTTCAGCCTGAAAAGAAAATTTTTCCTGCATTGTAAACTGCCTCCCTACATAAAAGTTAAAAATTACTATTTTAAATTTAACAATAATCAAAATAGATAGTCAAATGAAAGATATTGACTGAAGATTTACCGATATTGGCTCAATCCATCTACAATTCTTGCTTATAATCCTTGAGAAAATCTTTAAATCTTTGACCAACTTCCTGCAATTCTTCAAGGTCTGGTAGAAAAACTACCCTGAAGTGGTCTGGAGCAGGCCAGTTAAAGCCAGTTCCCTGAACAAGTAAAACCTTCTTGGCAACAAGGAAGTCATACACAAACTTTTGATCGTCTTTGATGTTGAATCTCTTTGTGTCTATTTTTGGGAAAAGATATAGGGCACCTTGAGGCTTTACACAGCTCACTCCATCTATAGAACTAAAAATTTTGTAGGCGAGATTTCTTTGTTCATATAATCTTCCTCCCGGAGCTGTAAGTTTCTTTATGTCCTGAGGGCCACCTAAGGCTGTCTGTATGGCATATTGCCCCTGCACGTTGCTACACAGTCTCATAGAGGATAGAATGTTAAGTCCTTCTATATAATCTTTTGTGCTTTCCCTATCACCAGTGAGTATCATCCAGCCCACTCTGAAACCTGGTAGTCTATGGGTTTTAGAAAGACCACCAAAAGTTACAACAAGAACATCTTTTGTAAGAGTGGCAACTGGAATATGAACAGCATCGTCATATAGAATATTATCATATATTTCATCAGCAAAAATTATGATCTCATTTTCTTCAGCAACTTTTACAATTTCCATAAGGACATCTTTTGAATATACTGAACCTGTTGGATTATTAGGATTTATTATTACTATGCCTTTTGTATTAGGAGTTATTTTCTTTTTTATATCTTTAATATCTGGCATCCAGTTTTGTTCTTCATCGCACATATAGTGAACTGGCTTGCCTCCTGAGAGGCTTACGGCTGCAGTCCACAGAGGATAATCTGGAGCAGGGATCAATATTTCGTCTCCATTGTTTAAAAGCCCTTGCATAGCCATAACTATAAGTTCACTTACACCATTTCCAATATATATATAATTTGTGTCTATATCTTCAATACCTTTCAGTTCGTAGTATTGCATTATTGCTTTTCTTGCTGGAAAGATGCCTTTTGAATCACAATATGCTTCTGCTTGAGGGAGATTGAGTATAACGTCATGAATTATTTCATCTGGAGCATTTATCCCAAATGCTGGAGGATTACCAGTATTTAATTTTATAATACTGAATCCTTCTTCTTCAAGCTGCTTTGCTTTCTCAAGCACAGGCCCCCTTATTTCATAACATACATGTTCAAGTTTTGATGACTTTTTGTAGACTCTTCCCATAAAAATCTCCATTTTATATATTAAAACAATGTGATTAAAAAATCCATTTTTAAGTTGAATTTCGGTAAAAATAGTGTTAATCTTAAAATTAGGAGATGGATATGAAAAATTTATATATTTTAATTTTATTAATTTTTTTGTCGAATTGCATTCTTTTTAATCAGGAAGTAGTGGGATCAGGAAATACAATAGAAAAAAACTTTGTTTTGAATGATTATGATTCTATTTCTTTAGAAGGCGGATATAAATTAACACCAACTGAAACAATCCCTTCTGGAGAAATAAAGATAGAAACAGATGACAATCTTTTTAACTATCTTGAAATTTCAAAATCTGGTACAAAAATAAAGATAAAATATAAAGATGGTTATCAGTTAAAACCCTCTCGTCATATTTATATAAAGGTTGCAAAAAATATTTCTAACATTGAAAATTCTGGAAGTCTTAGTTTGTATGAAACAAATATTTCAAGGAATTATTACAAAATTTCTTCATCCGGGTCTTTATCACTTGATTTATCTGGATCTTGCAATAAATTTGAAATAGACTCAAGTGGAAGTCTCAATTTTTATGGAAAAAATTTGACAAATACAACCTTGAATGTTAATGTTTCTGGAACAGTTGATATGACTGTGAGAGTTATTTCGCTATTTAAAATCAATGTGTCGGGAAGTGGATATATAGAATATTATGGCAATCCAACAATTTGCGATTCATTCTGTGGAAGTGTATTAATTGAAAAAGCCGGGAATTAATAATTTCAGAAAATTGAATAAAAATTATTAGTTTTATATAATAATATTATGCTTATAGATCACATAGCTATCTGGGTTGTCAACATAGAAGAAATGAAAAATTTTTATCTTAAATATTTTGATTGTAAAACCAGTGAGAAATATATAAATAAAATAAAAAATTTTGAATCTTATTTTTTATCTTTTGAAGGCGAAACGAAAGTCGAATTAATGCACATACCAGACATTAAAAATAAAAATCAACTTTCTGCTGGGTATACCCATATTGCTTTGAGGCTTGGTTCAAAGAAGAAGATTGATATTTTAACTGAAAGATTAAAGCAGGATGGTTTTAAGATTCTTTCTGGACCTCGAATTACTGGAGATGGATATTATGAAAGTTCTTTTCTTGATCCTGAAGGAAATATTATAGAGTTAACAAAAAAATTAAAAGTTAAAAAGAAATGAATAATAGAATTATTGAAGAAATGCTTGCAAATGGCAATCTTTCAGAAAAGGAAGCAAAGAGAATATTCAGAAGGTATTCCAAACAGATTCATCCTGATATTACAAAATCAAACACAGAAGAAGAATTCATAAGACTTAAAAATGAATATGAAGAAGCTATTATATTTATCAAAAATCCTCAAAATATTAAAAGAATTTCTGAAAATGAAGAAAAAATTTTCGATGTCAACCACTTAAGAAAAAGATTGTTTCAGCTTTTAAATATATATATAACACTTGGTATCTATTCTCAAAAAGTAAGATTAAAACAAAACTTAAAGGAAAGAAACGAAAAAATAATTAAAACGATAGTAGATATATCGTTAAAGTATGATCCAGAATTTTCAAATCTTTTCAAGGAATATAATACACTTTATTTTCAGTCGTTTGAGGAATGGTATGAAGAAAGACAACTTAAAAATGCTGGAAAACTTTTTATTAATGGCATTCGTTCTTTTCTTGAATATCAGAAAAATGGAAATATTTTAACGATGAGAATGACTGAATCATACTTAAAAGATGCAAGATATGAATATGGACTTAAAGCCACATCAAATTATCAAAAAAACACTTTAAAGCTAATTGAATGGTTTTTAAATGAGTTAACAAAAAAACCACTTCTTGAAAATCTTGATTAAAATGATAATCATTAAAATTTTTGACAATAGTTTTTAAAAAATGTAAAATATATATCTTTTTTTTCATAGCGAGGATAAATGCTTGAAAGGGATAAAGTTCTTGTAGTTCAATCCGATAAGACGATTTTGCTTGATACACACCATCCGCAGTTTGAAGAAGTGAGGAAAAAAATCATTTCTTTTGCTGAGTTAATTAAAACTCCTGAGCATATTTATTTCTATAGAATTACTCCTATATCTCTCTGGAATTCAGCTGCAAATGGATTCCCTCTTGAAGAAATTGTTGGCACACTTGAAAAATACAAAAAATATGATATACCGAAGAATGTTATTGAGTATATCAACAAGAACTATAATATTTACGGTAAAGTGGTACTTGAAAAATATGAAGATAAACTTGTCCTCAATGTTTTAAATAATGAATTAAAAGAAAAAATAAAACCAATTATTGAAAAATATATTTTGTCTGAAGTTGAAGAAAAATGGCTTATAGATGAGAAAGAAAGAGGTGTAATAAAAACAGAGCTTGTCAAACATCATATCCCAGTTAAGGATCTTGCAGGTTTTGAGACAGGTAGCAAGCTCGATATTGAATTGAGGAAAATAACAAAAGAGAATAAAGAATTTTCATTACGTTACTATCAATCTGAGGCTGTTTACAGTTTTTCAAAATGGAAGGAAGGAAGTGGGATTGTAATTCTTCCCTGTGGAGCTGGAAAAACTATTGTAGCAATTGGTATAATAGCAGATATAAAAGAATATACTTTGATTATTACTACAAGCAATGAATCAGTAAAACAATGGAAAAGAGAGATTCTTGATAAAACAAATCTTACAGAAAATGAGGTTGGAGAATTTACCTCTCAAACAAAAGAATTAAAGCCTATAACTATAACAACATATAACATGATTATACATAAGAAGCAAAAAGAAACATCTCGAAACATTGATATTTTTACAAACAATAACTGGGGACTTATAATATATGATGAGGTTCATATATTGCCTGCTCCAATTTTCAGAATGACAACAGCAATTCAATCAAAACGAAGACTTGGGCTTACAGCTACTCTTGTAAGAGAAGATAATCTTGAAAGTGAGGTTTTCACTCTTATTGGCCCTAAAATATATGAATATCCATGGAAGATGCTTGAGAAAGAAGGCTGGATAGCAAAAGCAAGCTGCTATGAAATAAAAGTCCCATTTTCAGAGGAATTGAGTAGTATTTATTACGTAGCCAATCAAAGGACAAAATTCAGGCTTGCATCAGAAAATCCAGAAAAATTAAAAGTGCTTGATTATCTACTTGAAAAACACAAACAAAATCATATTTTAATCATAGGACATTTTCTTTCACAACTGGAAGAGATTTCTAAAAGGTTTGACATACCTCTTATTACAGGGGAGACTCTTTCAAACGATAGACACAAAATATATGAAGATTTTAGAAGAGGAGATATAAAAGCCATCTGTATTTCAAGAGTAGGAAATTTTTCAATAGATTTGCCTCTGGCTGATGTTGCTATACAGGTGTCTGGAATATTTGGTTCAAGACAGGAAGAAGCTCAACGACTTGGACGAATATTGCGTCCTGATTCTGGGGATGCTATATTTTACACATTGATTTCAAAGGATAGTGTAGAAGAAGAATTTGCAAGAAAAAGACAGCTTTTTCTCATTGAACAGGGTTATAGCTATGAAATAATAGAATCCATTGACTTTGTTCCAGAGAAAAACAAAGAATTTTCTCAAGTTTTACTTGAAAATATTATATAAGAAGGATATAAATGTTTGAAGTTAAAAATGAAAATATCAATAATGAAGAAGAGTTTGTAACCTTTTTATCCAAATCAGAAGCCTCTCTTGTTAAATCAATTTATGATTATTATTTTAATCTTAATTCTGAAATTACCTTTGATAGTCTTGAAAATAAGAAAAAACTGCATAAAGTTGAAGAAAAATTCAGGGATAATGTTACAGAAATTTTTAATTCATTAAATAAAGTAGAAAAATTGATTCTTGAAATAATGAAAAATTCTTATGGCTGGCTTGTTTATGATTCGTTAGAAAGTGTCTCAAAGATAATTTCCAAATTTTTTGGGGTTGATCAGGAAGAATTTAAAAACTCTGTTAAATCTTTAATGTCAAGATTTATCATTTTTAACTATAAAAGGTTAAATCATTATAATTTTTTATTTTGCCCTCAGATGTTTTTAAAATATCTTCAACCATATCTTCAAAAAGAATTTTTTGGTTCTGATAAGGAAATAGAGGAATATCTTTCTTTAAGAGAGAATTTAATAGAAAACAATTATCTTCAATTAATTGCTGGTTTTATATCATACATTGTAAATTACTCTCCAAGAAGTTCAGAGAATAATGAGATTCATAAAATAGATTTTGAAAAACTCCTCGAATTCTTTACTGACTTTGCAGAAAAAGAGATTGTTACAAAAATTATAAAGCGACTTTCAAAATTTGGCTTTTTCCAGAAGTTCAACAACAGAATTGTAATAAACAAATTTTTGTTTGAGTCTATTACAAAACTGAGTGTTAATGAGCAATTTTTTATAATTTTTATCTATGATTTTCTTGATCAATTTGGTTTTAATAAGCCAGCTTTTCTTACTCTTAAAACATTAGCCCAATTTTGTTTTAATTATAAAAAGGCAATGCCACTTAAAGATTTGTTTTTATACTACTTAAACAGCCATTTTTACTTTTTGCAAAAAAATGAAAATTCTAATTTTCTACAATTTATAAAACATGAGGAACTTAAGTTTATTTTATTTATCAAACAACTTGAAAATTACAAAATCGCCAAAATAATTTCAAAAAATGGCAATATTTCTCTCTTTAATGATAAAATCTTAATAAATGAACCTATTTTGTCAATTTTGAATAACATAGATCTTTCAGAAAAATTTTCAGAAACACATTTTGTTATAGATTCAAATTACGAAATAATTGTAGAACCAAATATTAAACCAGACATACTATTCAAACTTGCTTTATTTACTGAACCAAAGACTATTCAGGTAATTTCTATTTTTAAAATCACAAAAGATTCAATCAAAAAATCCCTTGCTTATGGGATAAAAAAAGAAGAAATTATTGAATTCTTGAGGACTCATTCCCTTCATAAAGTTCCAGAAAATGTAGAACAGATGATAAAAACAGCCTTAGACGAAGTAAAATTTGAGGAATTTGCAAATTATAAGATAATCCAGATCAATGCACATTTTTCTGGCTATATCAGAGAAAAATATAAGAATTCGATAATAGAAATTGAGCCTCACACATTCTTAATTTTTGAAGACGATATTCTCAAACAAATAGAAAACTATTGTAATGAAAATAAAATTCAATTAAAATATATTACTGATTTTCTTACAGAAAAATATAGCAAATATATTACGAAATACCAGATTGAGAGAAATATAAAACATTTACATACAATAAAAGATTTCTTTGATTTTTATGGAACACAGCATACAGGAACGATAATAAAAATAGAAAATCAGATATAAGAGGACGTTATGCAGAAATTCATCGAGAAAGCCAGAATAATAATGGAAGCACTTCCCTATATAAAAGAATTCTATGGAAAAACAATTGTAGTTAAGTATGGTGGGAGTGCAATGGACGATGAATATCTCAAATCAAAATCTATAGAAGATTTTGTTCTTTTGAAATTAATTGGAATAAATCTTATAATAGTGCATGGTGGTGGCCCTCATATTACCAATTTGATGAACAGACTCGGGAAAGAAGCTGTATTCATTGAAGGTTATAGATATACAGATAAAGAAACAATTGAAATAACAGAGATGGTCTTAAGCGGACTCATCAACAAAGAGCTTGTTGCTTTAATAAACAATCAGGGTGGGAAAGCTGTTGGGTTATCAGGGAAAGATTCTAACCTTATAGTTGCAGAGAAAAAGCTGGATAAAAGTGGTAAAAATATAGATTTTGGGCTTGTTGGCAATATCAAAAAGATAAATCCAGAATTACTCTTTACTCTCATAAAGGACGGATATATTCCTGTTATATCTCCTATAGGAATTGGAGAAGATGGGCATACATACAATATTAATGCAGATGTTGCTGCTGCTGAAATAGCAATAGCTTCAAAGGCTTATAGGTTAATTTATCTTACAGATGTTAAAGGTATATATAGAAATATTGAAGACGAAAATAGCTTTATCCCTTCTTTGAAAAAAGATGATGTCCCATCTATGAAAAAAGATGGAATTATAACAAAAGGAATGCTACCAAAAATAGACTCATCAATAAAGGCTCTCGAAAATGGTGTAGAAAAGGTTCATATTATTGACGGTAGAATAGAACATTCTGTTTTGCTTGAGCTATTAACTGAAGCTGGAATAGGGACTGAGATAGTTTTATAATTTACCTATCCACACTGAAATTGTTTTTGCTGTAGATAGAACTTGGTCTTACAAATACTTCTTTTGAATATGGACTCTTATGTCCATTTTTATCAACGGCTCTCACGGCTATAAAGTATGGTTTTTCGTTTTTAAGTGTTAAAGTTGCTTTATGATATGTAAGTCCTTCTGATTGTTTTTTTACAAAAATTGGAGAACTACCTTCAAGAGCATCCTTACTTATATAGTTTTTGCTTTCATTACCATAATAAATTTCATATCCTACAATGTCATCTTCAGGAGAAGGTATGAAGTATATTTCGATAACTTCATCTCCCGGCACAACCTTTACAATTTGTGGAATATATGGTGTTTCATCTATGTTGTAATTTAATCCAAGAGAGTAGATTTTTATATCATTTTCTGAAACTTCGGGATAGATGGTGAGTTTAAACTGGATATATTTCCCTTTTGAATATTCTTCTGGAATATTAAAGTTTTCAAGATTAACATAAACCCATGGAATATTTTTGTTGTCAGGGGCAAAAATGTCATCTGAAATTCTATATCCAAACTTTACAAATGCATAGTTATCTTTTTTCAAGTCTATTTTTATGTCTTTGATATTGAAAAAGTTATCTGATAGTTTTAAAACTTTAGTGATTAAAAAAGACTCCTTTCTATTTACAGGAAACAAGTTAAAATTATTGATAAATTTTTTAGAAATTCTCAAGTTGTCAAGTAAAAAAAATGAATTTTTACCTATGGTTAAAGGTGAATTGACAACTGTATTGACAAAAGGATAATAAACTTTTCCACCCTTTTTGAAATTTTCAGTTATCCATAAAACTTTTTCTTCAACACCATTTCTATAAATAACCATTTTGCCATTTCTTGAGTCAAAAGAGATAGCATGATGTTCCCACTTGTATAAAACAATGTTTCCTTCTTCCTCTAATTCTATTTCTTCTATAGTACTCTTTTTTTCATAATCGTAAAAGAAATTTAAAAATTTGTATTTTAATTTCCCTTTATCAAGGTATATAAGAAAACCATACTTTTTATCATTTTCTATATTTATATCATCTGCAAGGTAATAAAGAATATATTGTTTGTCATAATTTTTAAAAGGATATAACCAGAAATCAATTGTAAAACTTCCTACGTCACTCCCGGGATAAAAAATGGAACCTCTCTCTGGTAAAAGTTTAATACAGCTATCAGAGAAGGTGAATTTTCCTGAAGAAACACCATTAAATTTTTCATCTCGATATAGTATAAAATAACTATACAAAGTCCTATAGTTTTCAAAACTCAAAGTATTCTTTTCAAAATCTATGAAAAGATCTGTTGAAAAATAGTCATAATCTGGATTTTCTATTAAACCTATGAAGACTTTGCCATTTTCGTCTTTTTTAAAACTTATTCCATCTGAAAGGAAAATAGGCCAGTTGGAACCTTTTAATTCAAAAGTTTTATAGGTATCAAATCTTTTGAACGGGAAAATAAAAGTGGTATTCAATAAAATTATAAAAGTTACGTAAAAAAATCTTTTCATAATATTTCCAGAGTTTTTGTTAATTAGTTTTTCGGATTTTTTTGTTTTTTTTTAAATGTTATGTTCAAAAAATGCTATGCCTTCTGAAAGACTTTTAACATGGTTAAAAAATACATCTACTTTTGATATGGCTAAAACTTTCAAAATATTTGGTTGTTCACAGATTATACAAAGTTTTGTTTTGTTTTTCGCTGCAACACTTCCCATTCTCATAAGTAAACCAACTCCAGAAGAATCAATATACTTTAAATTGTCAAGATTGACAATGAATCTATAAACTCCCATTTTTATATATGCCATTATTTCTTTATTAAGTAGATCAAATTCGTCAGTAAATACAGTGAGTTCTCCAGAAAGCTCAATTATTGCAATGTTGTCCTTGTAAAAAGAAACCTTGATTTTTAACTTATTATCCACCTAATCCTCTATTTTTTTATAATTTTTTTCATATAAGATAAATTTCCAGTTTTATTTATTGGTTTTATATAGAAATCATCCATTATTTTGCTTATCATATAAAGTCCGCGTTGTCTCATTTGAAATGATTTAATATTTTTTGGTGGATGAATTTCTTTTCTTATAGGTTTTCCAAAATCTTTTATTAATACTTCTATAACTTTCTTTTCATTATCCTCTTCAATTTCAAGTTGGATATCCATAGGCAAACTTGTATCCCACTTATATGTATGCTGTATAATATTGAGTATTGCCTCATGAACACAGAAATGTATTTCATGGGAAATCATATTATCTTCTGGGAATGCTTTGTCAAGAATTGCAAGTAATTCCTTCTCAAAATTAATTATTTGATCAGCAGAACCATTGATTAAAAATTTAAAAATCATTTTTCCCTCTCAAAAAAATAATTTTTCATTTTAAAAACTTAAAATATTGACTATCTATATTATAACATTTATTTAAAATAATTGCTCAAAAAAAAAGTTTTTTATATAATAAATAAAGAAAAATTTGAGGGGTAAAAAATGGCTATAAAAAAGTATATTTTTGTCACCGGGGGAGTTTGTTCTTCTCTTGGCAAAGGGATAACAGCAGCTTCTATTGGAGTCCTTCTTAAAAATGCAGGATATAAAGTAAATATGATGAAAATAGATCCATATCTCAATGTTGATGCTGGAACTATGAGCCCATATCAACATGGGGAAGTTTTTGTTACTATTGATGGGGCTGAAACAGATCTTGATCTCGGTAATTATGAGAGATTTGTTCAGATAGAGACAACAAAGGCAAATAGTTTAACAACAGGACAGGTTTATCAAAGTGTTATAGAAGCTGAAAGGAAGGGAGATTATCTTGGCAAAACAGTTCAAGTAATTCCACACATTACTGATGAAATAAAAAGAAGAATAAAAAATGTCGATGAAGGTAAAAATTCTGATATAATAATTGTAGAACTTGGAGGAACTGTAGGAGATATTGAAAGTCTTCCATTTCTTGAAGCAGTTAGACAATTTTCTATAGAAATAGGAAGAAATAATGTTAAATTTGCACATCTTACTTTGGTGCCTACAATAAAAGGCTCTGGTGAAATTAAAACAAAACCAACCCAGCATTCTGTAAAAGAGCTAATGAGTATGGGTATTCAACCAGATTTTCTTTTCTGTAGAACAGAAAAATTGTTGCCACCTTCTGTGAAAAGCAAATTGGCTTTATTCTGTAATATTGAGGAAGAGAGTATTTTTTCTGCTTATGATGTAAAAGATAGTGTTTATGAAGTGCCTCTTGCATTTCATGATCAGGGTGCAGATAAAATTATTCTTGAAAAATTAGGACTACCTTACAAGAAGCCAGACCTTACAAAGTGGAAAAAAATGGTTGATGTAATTAAAAATACAACCGAAACGGTTACAATTGCCCTTGTTGGGAAATATATAAATCTTGAAGATACATACAAGAGTGTTGATGCGGCTTTAATTCACGGGGGTATTGCCAACAAGGTTAAGGTAAAAATAGAAAAAATAGATTCTGAACATTTTGAGGCAGAAGAATTTGAAGAAGGAATATTAAAAAGTTGTTCTGTAGATTACTTTGAAAATCATATTTTGGCAAGAGCAAATGAAAAAGATAGAGATTTGATTGAAGATTTATACGAAAAAGATATTTCGACAAATTTCTGCAAACTCATTGAAAATCTCACGGAAGAAGAAAAAATATTTTTAAGAAATTTCTACAAGAATATAAATTATAAAGGTATAATCCATGCAGGAATAGATGGAATATTGATTCCGGGAGGTTTTGGGAATAGAGGTATAGAAGGGAAAATAAAAACTATTAATTATGCAAGAGAAAATAATATCCCAATATTTGGCATCTGTCTTGGTATGCAGTGTATGATAATAGAATTTGCAAGAAATAAATGTGGGATAAGTAATGCTCACTCAAGAGAATTTGAACCAACAACAAATGATCCTGTTATAGAGCTTCTCTCAAATCTCAAAGGAATTTCTTATATGGGCGGAACAATGAGGAAAGGTGCCCAGAAAATAAAAATAAAGAGTGGAACTATGGCACATGAAATATATGGAAAAGATGAGATAATGGAAAGACATAGGCATAGATATGAGGTTAATCCAGAATATATTGAAATATTTAAGAAAAATGGACTTACAATAAGCGGGAATAGTGAGAATGGACTTGTGGAAATAGTAGAACTTAAGGATCACCCTTGGTTTTTAGGTTGCCAGTTTCATCCAGAATTTCAATCTTCTCCAATAGAATCGCATCCACTTTTTACTTCTTTTATTAATGCCGCAATTAAGTATAAGGAATCTAAAAAATGAGGATCATAGAAACAATAAAAGAAATGCAAAATATAGCTTGCTCTCTTAAAAAAAAGGATAAAAAAATTGGCATTGTTCCAACAATGGGGGCTTTACATGAGGGACATCTTTCTCTTGTGAGGCAGGCAAGAAAAGAAAACGATATAGTTGTTGTCAGTATTTTTGTAAATCCTATACAATTTGGTCCAAATGAAGACTTGAATAAATATCCAAGGACTTTTGAGAGTGATAAAACAGCTCTTGAAAAGGAAAAGGTTGATTATTTGTTTTTTCCTACACCGTTTGATATGTATCCAGAAAGATTTGAAACATATGTTAATCTTAAAAAACTACCTTACCATCTTTGTGGTCTTTCAAGGCCGGGACACTTTGAAGGAGTGGCAACTGTTGTTACAAAATTGTTTAATATAGTTATGCCTGATAATGCATATTTTGGTCAAAAAGATTACCAGCAGGCAAAGATAATCGAAAGGATGGTTTTGGATTTAAACTTTAATATTAATATAAAAATGATGCCTATAGTGAGGGAAAAAGATGGGCTTGCTATGAGTTCAAGAAATTCTTATTTATCTCCTGAAGAAAGAAAGAAAGCATTATGCCTTTATAGTTCACTTCTTCTTGCAAAAGAGATGATAGAAAAAGGTGAAACAAAAGTTGAAAAAATAAAACAGGCAATGGAAGAAAAAATCAAAGAAATTGCGCCAGATGCAAAAATAGATTATATAGCAATAGTAGATCCAGAGACTCTTTCTGAAGTTCAGAATGTTGATAAAAGAGTGGTTATAGCACTTGCTGTTTTTATAGGAACAACAAGATTGATAGATAATTTTATAATTGAGAGGAGTTAGCTTGTATAACTTTCATACACACAATGAGTTATGTGATGGTGAGGGACCTGCTGAAAATTATGTTTTAACAGCAATTGAAAAAGGCTTTAAGGCTTTAGGGTTCTCAAGCCATGCACCTATCCCAGTTGACCTTGATTGGACACTAAAAAAAGAAAATGTTATGGAATATTATTTGTTGATAAAAAATTTAAAAGAAAAATATAAAGAAAAACTTGAGATCTATCTTGGACTCGAATTTGATTATTTTGAAAAGAAAGATTTTCAGGATTTTTACTTTAAAAATAAGGAAAAACTTGATTATAATATATGTTCGGTGCATTTCTTTTATGAAAAAGAACACTTTTACATAATTGATGGTAAATTAGAAAATTATATTGAGGCATTAAAGGTTATTTTTAATGAAAATGTAATTCTTTTTGTAAAAAAATACTATGAATTAATAAGAAAAATGATTGTTGAATTCAAGCCAGATATTGTTGCTCACCTTGACTTAATAAAAAAAAATAATAAAAAAAATACTTTTTTTTCAGAAAAAGAAGAGTGGTATCAAGAGGAAATTCTATACACACTTGATGTTTTAAAGAAAAGCTCTTCAATCCTTGAGATAAATACAGGTGGCCTTGCAAGAGGAAGTATAGAAGATTTCTACCCATCTGAATGGCTTTTTAACGCGTGTTTTAAAAGAAATATTCCTATAATAGTTAACTCTGATTGCCATCAGCCTGAAAAACTTGATGCTTATTTTCAAGAAGCAAAAAAATCTTTGAGACAGGCTGGCTATTCTTTCCAAAAGGTTTTGTTCAATAATAAATGGATTGAAGTAGGACTGTAGGGGTTATATCCCATACTTTTCAATCTTTGCTCTTAAAGTATTTCTGTTTATACCGAGAAAATCGGCTGTCTGAAGCTGGTTGCGATCAAATTTAAGCAGGGCTTTTGATATTATTTCCTTTTCTATATTTTCAACTATAAAATCGTATACTTTATTTTCATAATTTGGGTTATTAATTATTTTTTCTATCCATTTTGAAATATGTAGTTCTGGCAAGTCTTCTTCTGTTCTCAAATAGTCTGGAAGGTTGTCTATACTTATTTCTGTTCCATCACACAATAATACAGCTCTTTCAACAACGTTTTCAAGTTCTCTTACATTACCGGGCCATTTATAGTTTTGCAAAATCAATAATGCCTCTTCTGAAAAACCTTTTACCTTTCTGTTGTTTTTTTCTGCATATTTTTTTAAAAAATAGGTTGCAAGAATGGGGATATCATCTTTTCTTTCTCTGAGAGGTGGTAATTTTATTTCTATTACATTTATTCTATAAAATAAGTCTTCTCTGAATTTTCCTTCCTTAACCCATAAATCTATGGGTTTATTTGTAGCAGAGATAAGTCTTATGTCTATTTTTACCTTTGTTTCACTTCCTAAAGGCTCTATTTCTTTTTCCTGAAGGGCTCTCAAAATCTTTGCCTGCAAATATAAAGGCATATCACCAATTTCATCAAGAAATAAAGTTCCACCATTTGCCAGTTGAAATTTACCCTTTTTATCTGATACGGCACCAGTAAAGGCACCTTTTTTATAACCAAATAATTCTGATTCAAGCAAAGTTTCAGGTATTGAAGCACAGTTTATACTTATAAAGGGACCGTCTCTTCTACTGCTTGCATAATGTATTGCTTTTGCTATAAGCTCTTTTCCTGTGCCACTTTCACCAAGAATCAAAATTGAAGCCATACTATCAGAAACTGATTGAACAAGTTTAAAAATCTCAATCATTTTTTTGTTTTTGCCAATGATATTACTGAAACTATAATTTTTGTATAACTCCTGTTTTAAATTTACATTTTCTTCACGTAAATTTTCTCTTTCTTTAAGAAGTAAATTTATATTTCTTATTTTACCAGCAATGAAGTTTGATAAAATAACCAGTATATCTTCGCTCTCTTTAAGCGTTTTTTCGTCTTCAAACTTCTTTTCAACAGCTAAAACACCTATAACTACTCCTTCAATCTTAAGGGGAACTGCAATAAAAGAAATAGGTATATTTTTACTCCTTTTTATTTGCATTCTGTTTAAAAATTCCTTTTCTTCGTGGAGGTTTTTTATAGATATTGGTTTTCCAGTTTTTACGACCCTTCCAACTATACCTTCTCCAACTTTATAAATTCCTCTTTGCATTTCATCATCTGAGATATTAAATCCTTTTTTGACAGATAAGACATTAAATTCTTCATTTTCAAATGTTACAAGCATGCCTCTTGCAATTCCAAAATGTTCAGACATCTTTTTCATAATGAAATCAAAAATATCATCGACTTCAAATGATTTTTCAAGAGAAGAAATAAGGTCAATAAGCAAATCTTTCAGTTTTATTTTATTTTCAAGCTCATTATATAATTCAATTTTGTTAAGTATTAATGACACGAAATTAGCTATTGTAATAAGAATTTGCAAATCTTCTTCTTTGAATGCATTCTTTTTCTTACTATCAAGACTTAAAACACCAATGATTTTATTTTCACAAAAAAGAGGAACAACAACTTCAGACTGTATATCCTCTCTTAAAGGGATATAAAATGGGTTTATGCTGACATCATTAACTATTTTTGGGACACCTTCCTTAAATACGACGCCTGTAAGTCCCTCTCCAATTTTTATCTTTAAACTATCTACCTTTTCTTTTTTGAAACCTCTATAGGTTGCAAATTTTAATTCATCACTTTCATCATCCTTAAACATTATAGAACCAGTGTCTGCACCTGTAAGTTCAATGCATTTATCAAGTAAAATATCAAGAATTTCGTTTAAATTGTCTGTTTTATTGAGAAGTATAGTTAAATATTGAATGGTTTCTAATTTTTTTACCTTTAATTCAAGGTCCTTAATTCTTTCTTCCATAGAATTCTTCTATCCTTTTTAATAAAATTTTATTATGTGAAGGTAGTCCTATAGTAATTCTTACGAAGTTTTCTGGATAACCAAAATCTACTAGATGTCTTATAGAAATACCAGCTTCACTTAAAAAAGAGATAATTTCACTTGCTTTTTCGCCAAAATCAACAAAAAAGAAATTAGCATATGGTTCTGAATATTTTATATTCAGTCTATCAAAACCTTTTTTGAGAAAAATCTTTCCCTCTTTTACAAATTTAAGAGTTTTCTCTAAAAACTCTTTGTCTTTAAGGGCATTTATTGCTCCAATTTGTTGTAAATTTCCAAGATTAAAAGGGAGTCTTATTTTTTCAATCTGGTAAATCAAGTCCGCATTCATTATTCCATATCCAACTCTGAGAGAGGCGAGTCCAAAAGCCTTTGAGAATGTTTGAATTACAATAAGATTTGGATATTTTTCTATCAATGGAATAACTGAATTATTTAACCCTGCAAAATGAATATATGCTTCATCAATAATAACAGGTATATCTTGAGAAATATTCTGTAAAAATTTTTCTATTTCATTTTTTGAGATAAATGTTGAGGCGGGATTATCGGGGTTTGCAAATAGTATTATCTTTTTTCCTTTTATTTCGTCTGATTTTTTTAATATTTTACTTAAATCTATTGCAAAATCTGTTCTTTCTACTTCATAGACTTGTGCACCTTTACATTTTGATTGTAAGTAATATAGAATAAAACTTTTCTCTGGAAGGATTAAATTGAAATCTTCTGAAATGAAAAGCGAAAAAATCATACTTATTACTTCACCAGAACCATCACCGAATACTATGTTTTCATTTGTTATAGAAATATTATAATCTTTAAGAAAAGAAACAAGAGCATTCTTTAAATCTAACATTTTTGAATCAGGATAAATATTTAACTTTTTATTTAATTCATTTTTAATTGCCTTTAAAGCAAGAGGTGAGCTTCCAAGAAGATTTTCATTGGAAGATAGCTTTATTGATTGTCCTTTTTTCTTTATTGACTTTCCAGCCTTGTAAAAATCAAGCTCAAGAATATCTTTTCTTACTGAGTTAATTATACTCATAAACTATTCCTCAAGTATTATGGGTTGATCTGGAAATTTTTCATATTCTATTTTTCCATCAGCAAACATTTGTATAACTTTTGGTAAAATTATATGTTCTTTTTCAAGTATTCTTGCTGCAAGTGTTTCTGGTGTGTCATTCTCTGAAACTTTAACCTTAGCCTGCATAATTCTCTTTCCTCCATCTACAAGTTCATTGACAAAATGAACTGTGCAACCTGATTCCTTTTCTTTTGCTTCAATAACCCTTTCATGAGTATGAAGGCCGGGATATTTGGGTAACAAAGAGGGATGGATATTAATTATTTTATTTCTGAATGCTTCTATGAAATCTTTTTTTATTACTCTCATAAATCCAGCCAATACAACGAGGTCAACATTGTTTTCTTTAAGTTTTTTTATGTAATTCTGTTCAGCTTCCCCTTCAAGTTTTGTTTTATATTCACCCGGATATAAGTATTCTGCCTTTACGTTATGTTCTTTGCATATTTCTAATGCTCTTGCTTCTTTATTATCACTTAAAACTATACCAATTTCTACATTTTTAAGCTCTCCTTTTTCTATAGCCTTTATAATTGCTTCAAGATTGGATCCTCTTCCTGAAACTAAAACACCAATTCTCAGTTTTTTCATCATCTTCCACCAAATATATTTATTATATCATTCAAAAATACAAAAACAGAAAGAAAAATTATAACAACTAAACCTGCAAATTCGATAGACAATCTTATTTTCATCGGTATTCTGATTGGTGTAATTGTTTCAATAAAGTTAAGTATAACATGACTTCCGTCAAGTCCCGGTATTGGCAGTAAATTAAAGAAAGCAAGGGCGATGCTTATCAACGACATAAATCTTAGTAAAGTTATAAAATCGGTATTCATAGCAATCTCACTTGTAAAACCAATAATTCTTAATGGACCTGAAAGATTTTTTTGTGCATTGATTCTACCTTTAAACATTGCGGATATACTTTGTATGGTTTCCATTACCATTGTGTTTATATTATTTTGTGCCATTTTAATACTTGAAGTAAAATTTTTTGCCTTAATATGTCTTTCTTCTGTAATTGCTGAGGCAGGATATATTCCTAAAAATCCTCTTCCTTCAAATCTATCAATCATTACTCTATTAGTGTAGAAATTTTCTTTTCTTTTGTAAACGATATCAACCTCTTTTAAGGCTTTGTCTTTTATCGCAACAGCAATATCACTGTAAGAATTGATCTTATAATTATCAATTGAGACGATTAAATCTCCTATTGTTAATCCAATTTTTTCAGCTGGACTGTTGGAAACCACCTCTCCAACTACAGGTAAATAAACAGGACTTACTCCAATATATGAAAGCCCTCTATTTTTGTCATATGATAGTTTTGTGTAAACTTCATTGGTTTTATTGTCTCTTATAAATGTGATCTTTATCTTTTCATTCTTACTTAAATTTATGAATTTTGGTATGTCAGCATAATTATCTACTTTTTTATCATCTATGGCAATGATGTAATCCATATTTCTTAAACCTGCAGAATACGCTGGAGTCTCTTTGTTGTCAATTTTTTCAATCACTTCTATATAAGGGGAGATGATTTTTTCTTTAAAACCAACAAAGAAAATTATTGTTAATACTATCAAAGCAAACAAATAGTTAAATAAAGGACCTGCAAGAACCGTAAGTAGTCGTGCATAAGGAGGCCTATTATACATTGCTCTCGGGTCATTTTTTGATTCTTCTTCGTTTTCTCCTTTAAGTTTGCAATATCCCCCGAATGGAAGTAGACTTATCTGATATCTTGTTTCTCCGATTGTAAAACCAATAAGTGCTTTTCCAAATCCAATCGAAAAAACTTCAACTCCTATGCCATTTAACTTTGCAAGTAGAAAATGTCCAAGTTCATGAACAAATATCAAAACGCCCATTACTAAAAAAGCAACAATTATTCCAACCACATTCATCATAAAAACCCCTGCCAAATAGGTTATTTTATTATAATTTAATAATAAAATCAAATTTTGGAAAGTATTTTATTGATATATATTTTGTTAAGATTCTTGATAATCTTATTATTTTTGTTGTATTGTGTGAAACTTGATTTTTATCAGAAAAGTAAATACAATTTAAAGTTGATGTTTTTAATTAAAATGTATTGAGGAGGATTTTTTAATATGATAGAGGTAAAAAATCTTACGAAGTATTATGGAGATTTTCTGGCGGTTAATTCGATAAATTTTAAAATTAATAAGGGCGAAGTTGTTGGTTTACTTGGACCAAATGGTGCGGGAAAATCAACTACTATAAGGATGCTTACAGGTTATTACACTCCAAGTGATGGAGAAATTTTCATAAATGATATTTCGGTAAAAGATGAACCTATTATGATAAAAAGTTTTATAGGTTATATACCAGAGTCTTCTCCACTCTATAAAGATATGGTTGTTTATGACTATCTTAAATTCATTGCCCATATTCAAAATGTTCCAGATAATTTGATAGCTGAAAGAATTGATTTTGTAGTTGAAAAGTGTGGTCTTGAGGAAGTTATTTATAAAAAAGTGGGCGAATTGTCAAAAGGATATAAACAGAGAACAGGACTTGCTCATTCAATTATACATAACCCACAAATTTTAATACTTGATGAACCTACTTCAGGCCTTGATCCAAATCAAATTATTGAAATAAGGGAGCTTATTAAGGAACTTGGGAAAGAGAAAACAGTTTTATTATCAAGTCATATATTGAGTGAGGTTGAAGCAACGTGTAGTAGAGTGATAATTATAAATCGTGGTAATATAGTTGCAGATGGTTCTACAGAAGAGCTTTTGAAAACCTTTACAGATGTAGAAAAATTTATTATAAAAGTAAAAACAAAAGATGATACTGAGAAGATTAAAAATCTTCTTAAAATAGAAAATGCAAGAATTTCTGTAGCCGATGGTGCATTAAAGGAGATAGTTATTTCTTTACCAAAAACCAATGAAATTGAAGAAACAATATATAGAAAGATTAAAGAAACTGACTGGATACTTTATGAATTCAGAAAAGAAGAGCAATCACTTGAAAATTTATTTAAAGAGCTAACAATGGAGGATAAAAATGTTTAATTTCAAAAAAACAATTTATATAACAAAAAAAGAATTGAGAAGTTTTTTCTATTCTCCTGTAGCATATATTTTTATATGTATTTTTCTTGTGGCTCTTGGCTGGTTGTTTTTCTCAAAGTTTTTTCTTTACAACCAGCTTGAAATGAGGGATTTTTTTAATATTTTGCCTATAGTTCTTGCCTTTGTTATTCCTTCGATAACAATGGGGCTATTTGCAGAAGAGTTTTCTTCTGGTTCTTATGAAGTTATTTCTACTACTTCTGTCTCAACGCTTGATATTGTTATTGGTAAGTTTTTTGCTGCAATTTTGTTCATGTTGATTGCTTTGCTTCCTACTATTATGTATCCATTATTCTTGATTTTTCTTGGCGATCTTGATCTTGGGCCTATTGCTGGAGGGTATATTGGGTCAATCTTTTTGATTTCTGCTCTTGTTTCTATAGGAATGTTTGCTTCTTCTTTGTCCAAAAGCCAGATAGTTTCCTTTATTATTGCGTTGTCAATATCTGTAACATTGTGTTTATTACTTGGGCTTATGAAGTCAATAACTCCACCATTTCTTGTGGATTTGATAGATTATTTTTCTTTTTCTGGAAGATTTGGTAATATTGCAAAAGGCATTTTGGATTTGAGAGATATTTCATATTTTATAGCTATTTCGGTAGTTTTTTTATTTCTCACATATCAAAATCTTGAATTAAGAAAAATTGGTTAAGGAGCTTTCTATGAAAGATTTTTTCAATAATATAAAAATTTCAAGAAGAATGGATCTATTTATTACTTTTATTCTTGTTTTGTTAAATCTTTTTATGGCTCTGAGTTTAATAGAAAGAATATATTTCAGATTTGATTTGACAAATGATAAAAAGTATTCTTTGTCTCATCATACTAAAGATGTTTTAAAAGAAATTAAAAAGCCTCTTTCTATAAAAGTATTTTTTTCTCCTAATTTACCAGCACCATATAACAGTTATGAGAGATATTTAAAAGATTTATTACTTGAGTATAGATCTATAGCAAAAGATAAGATAAAGATCGAATTTGTTGATTTAAAGAAAAATCCAGACGCTCCAAAAGATTATGGAATTTTTCCAATGACTATTGAAGTTGTAGAAAAAGATCAGGTGCAATATAAAAGTTCTTATATGGGTATAACTTTCAGTTATGGAGATATGATTGAAAAAATTCAGGCTTTATCTACAACAGAAGGTCTTGAGTATAAGATTACAGCTATTATTAAAAAAATGATAGATAAGGTGAATAAAATTAATTCTCTTGATGGAAGTTTTGAGGTTTTACTTATAGGAAATACAAAGATTCCTGTAGAAAATATTGAAAATCTTGAAAAAGTTGTGGCTGGAGCAGTTTTGAGTGTAAAGGAAAAATTGAATGGAAAAGTCTCTTACATGTATGTTGATAACATAAACGAAAGGAATAAGGCTTTTGAATTAATAGCTCAATATAAATTACCACCAATTAATTTGACGGGTTTAAATTATGATAAAAATCTTTTCCCTGATGGCAAGGCATATATTGGCATTATTCTGAAATATAAAGATAATTACAGGGTAATAAATATACTTGAAGAGGATGAAGAAGGCACAATATATCTTATGGGAAAATATATGATAGAAGAAAGTATAATGGGTAATGTAGAGAATCTGCTTGCTATAAAGAAAAAAGTTGGATATTTAATGGGACATGGAGAGCCTTACTTTATTGATCCTTATGGTAGTGAAGAAAGCGGGGATTCTGTTTCAAGACTTGCAAAGTTTATTGACGAAAACTATGAATTTAAACCCATAAACATACAGAAAACACCTATCCCTGATGATGTAGATATGCTTCTTATTGTTGAACCAAAGTTTCCAATTTCAGAAGAGGAATTTTATAAGATAGATCAGTTTATAATGAAAGGAAAGCCTGTCAGTGTTTTTGCCTCTGGATTGTTTTTCCCTGTTTCTGATAAAGCTGAACTTATGTCTGGAAAAATTCCTATTGGCATCATTCCAAGAACAGGCTTGTTTGAGTTTTTGTCAAACTATGGGATAATTATAGAAAATAATCTTATTCTTGATAAGAATTGTTATAAAATAGAAATTCCTAAAATTTATGGTGGGGGTGTGCAAAATGTTTACTATGCTCCTCTGGTTGAAAGAGAAAATATTTCTCAACATCACCCTGTAACCAAAAAAGTTAAAGGAATGTATCTTCTTAAATCTTCATCTATAAATGTTATCAGTCAAAATGACAGAAAGATAGATGTTCTCATAAAAACTTCTAAGGAAGCATGGCAGGAAAGAGAAGGTATATCACTTTCACCTGCTTATCTTGGTATGAGGATACCTTCAAAAGACAAAATGACTAACTTTGTAACGGCTGTTTCTGTGGAAGGAAGATTTAAAAGTATTTACAATAAAAAAGAAGTAGGCTTCATTCCTGAAACGACAGATGGCAAAATTATCGTTGTAGCTTCTGGTGATATGGCTAAAAATTCTGTTTTAGACATAGATGGAACGTCTCCAAATTCAATCTTTGTAAGAAATATAATCGATTGGGCTTTAGGAAATGAAAAACTCATTGATTTAAGGGTTAAAGGGCTTACTTATAATCCCCCAAAGAAAACCTCTGATTTTACAAAATCTTTTATCAAATGGTTTAATACCTTTGGAACAGCTATTATTATTGTTTTAATAGGCATTATTTTGTGGAGACTTGATGTGCAGAGGAGAAAAAGAATAAAGAAAGAATTTTTAAATAAATTTTCTAAGAGAGGGGAATAAGATGAAAAAAAAGTATTTTTATCTTTCCATTTCATTTTTAATTCTTTTTGTTCTGTGGGTCATTTCTGGGTTTTTTGTTGAAAAAACAAAATCTCCAAAATATCCAAAAATCAATGGATTTTTAAATATAAATAAAATAGAAATTGTGAGTCCTACAAATTCTATTACACTTTTTAATTCAAATAATATCTGGTATATTTATCCAGAAAATTATGAGCTTGATGAAGATATTTCAAAAGAATTGTTTGGTCAACTTTCGAACCTTTCGATTGTTGATGTTGTTGGAAAACTTGAGAATCTTTCATCTTTTGAGCTTGATAGTAAAAACAGAATAAAACTTAAGATATTTTCAGAAAAGAAAGAGCAAATTTTGTATTTTGGTAAAACTGCTAATACAAAAAAACATACCTATTTGATGTTGCCTGATGATGACAATATTTATCTTGGAAAGGGAGATTTTTATTCTGTTCTTCATAAGCCTTATAGTGAGTATCGTTCAAGAAAGATTCTTAATTTTAAAAATGAGGAACTTGTTTCTATAAGCTGGGATGAAAATGGAGAGATTTATTCTGTTTATCCTGATAATGGTGGATTTAAAGGCTCATGGAAGGAAACAAAACTTGATGCAAAGAAGTTTGGTGATTTTATGATTGTTATCAATCCACTTTATGCAATAGATTTTCCTGCCAAAATTCCAGTTAAAAACATCTTAAGAAAGATTAACATAAAAACGAAAAACTCTAATTTTAATATAATTATTTATGATAAAGATGAAGAAGGCGATTATTACGTTGAAATCGAAGGCAAAAAGGAATATTATAAAATCACTGGCTTTGCAGGAAATATCTTATTAAGAAGTTATACAAATTATTAATTTTGAGGCAATATTATGAAAGAAGAATTTATAAAATTTCTTGTTGAGTCTAATGTTTTAAAGTTCGGAGATTTTATCACAAAAAGTGGTAGAAAAACCCCTTTTTTTATTAATACTGGTAGCTATGTAAGTGGGAGCCAGATGTCAAAACTCGGTGGTTTTTATGCGGAAAGTATAAAGGCTAACTTTGGAGAAGATTGGGATGTTCTTTATGGGCCAGCATATAAAGGTATTCCTCTTTCTGCTATTACTATTGCAAAATTATATGAATTGTATAGAATGGATAAGAAGTTTTGTTTTAATAGAAAAGAAATAAAAGATCATGGCGAAGGGGGAAAAATTATCGGCCATATTCCTCAGGATAATGAAAAAATTATTATAATAGAGGATGTTATAACTGCTGGAACATCTGTAAGAGAAAGTGTTGAACTTTTAAAAGAGATTGCAAATGTTAAAATAATTGGTTTAATTGTTTCTGTTGATAGAATGGAGAAAGGAAAGGGTAATAAATCTGCTCTCAAGGAAGTTTCAGAAGAATTTGGAATCAAGACAGCTTCTATTGTAAATATCGAAGAAATAGTGGAATTTTTATATAATAAAGATGTGAATGGTAAAGTTTATATCGATGATGATATGCTGAAGAAAATAAAAGATTATAGAAGTTTGTATGGGGCTTAATTTGACAAAAATTATTTTTTTTGTTAAAATATAATTTGCAATATGGGCCCATAGCTCAGCCGGTTAGAGCAACTGACTCATAATCAGTGGGTCCCTGGTTCGAGCCCAGGTGGGCCCAATTTTTTTAGGAGATTTTAATGACAAATCTGGAAAGATTACAGAAGTTACTCGAATTCCAGCAGGTCTTTTTAAAGAAAAAACATATTCATAGTTTGTATGCGGAAGAGGAGAAAAAAGCTAAAGCTTTGAGCGAAGAAAATCAGAAACTTATTTCTCAGTTGAATGAACTTAAAGTAAATATAGAACAAATGGAAAGAAAAATAGCCGAAGAATCTTCAAAGAAAGATGAGATTGTTAAGAAAATAGCTGATCTTGAAGAAGCAAAAGAAAAAATTAAAGTTGCAAGACAGATGCGTTCCTGGGAAAAAGATATGGAAAAACAAAAACAGGAACTTTCAATTGTTCAGGCTCAAATTGATTATGATTCGGCTAAACTTGAGGAAATGAAAAAAAGTTTTTCTCACCTTGATAATCTTATAAAAGAAAATCAGTCAAAAATAGATGAATATGTAAGTTTTGCTGACAAAGTAAAAGAAGAAAATAAAGAAGAGATTGAAAAAAATCAGGCTAAAGAGAATGAAATAAAAGAAGATTTTGACATTCAATTTATAGAGTATTTTGAAGCACTTCTTAATAAAACGGAAGGAAATGCCCTTGTTGAGGTAGAGGGGGAGGCCTGCTCTGGCTGTTATACCATTCTACCCACTTCTTTGCAGGGAGAAATTGGAGAAAATGTCCCTGTAGACGAAATCCAGATCTTACAATGCCCAAATTGTTTCAGATTTTTGTATCACTCTGCTTGGATAAAATGAGTATTTCTTGTATAATAAAAGTATATTTTTAAACTAATTGCCTCACCCTTGCCTTGCCGGCTAATAAGTTTGGCCTTACAGTAGCTGGCAGCAAGTATGAAGAAGCTGCATTGATGGGAGCCTATTTTGCAGTTGGTGGAAGAAGAGAATTATTGTATCTGGAAGAAGATGGCAGGTCTTTAAAAGTTAAAGACATTATAGGAGAGAAAAACACCGAGAAATTTACAAAGAAATTTTTCGAATACTATAAACCTAAAGTAAACAAATGGCAAAACTGGGCAAAGAATGGAGAGATAAAAAAGTTTACAGAAAAAGAAAAAGAAGAGATCAAACTTTTTTATACCTTTTTAGCTGTAGGGGGACTTTTTATGGGTTATAAAGAAGCATCTTCTCTTTTGCTTAACTATCTTTATGGACCTGAAAATAAAGAAACAAAGCCTTTTATTATTTCTCCTGAAATTTATCAAAACTCAGTGATAGTAAAAGATGCTCAGGAAATAATGAAAAATTTTATTTTAAAGGACTTAGAGGATAATGGTTTAATAGATAAGAAAGATTTAAGTTCAAAGGAAGTTTTGAAACCAGTTAAAGGCAGGGATACTAATAAGAAGGGAAATATAACAAAGGAAGGAAATTTAATCTGTGAAAAAGCAAATGATAGATTACAAAAAGCGAATAATATTTTTCCATTAGAAGTAAAGATAAAACAACTGGATAAAAATACTGTGGAACTTGAGTGGGTAGTCAAAGATGATTATTTTTTCAGACCTTATGAGAAAGAAAAAAACTTTTACACAGAGTTTAATTTTGGCAACTATACTTTCAAATTGGATGATGGATTAGGTCAGTTTCTTGTCGAACTTGGTTTAGCCAAAGAGTTTAAGTATAAAGCAAGCTGGAAAGAGAAATGGAGGATAAGGAAATGAAGAAAATTTTTATAGTAAAAATTTTTCTATTATTTTTTGTAAATTTTTGTTTTGGACAGGAGGGGTATCCTGAAGGACTCGAAATTACGCCTGAGAATAGGGAAGGAGTTATCTGGATTGAAGGTAGAATAGAAGAAGTTGTAAGTGTTTTTTCTAATTATATGAAATATTATGTTGGTAAAACCAAAGTAAATATATATGGCAAAGTTTATCCTATGAAGATAGAAAAAAAAGGAACAAGATTGAACAGTTATAAACATCTAGATTTATTCAGATTGAAATATGTAAATGTATATGTTTATGATTATAATTTCAACAAAGGATGGATGAGATATAAGGTAAGGATCGGAGGAGGGGAAAGTGTATTTTCTCGGTTTTTTCGTAAAAAAAAGAATTATCTTATAATAATAAGTGGATATATGAATTATTTCCGATGGAGATTGGATTGGAATGATAACTTTGATGAAGAAGAAGTCAAATGGAAGGAATATCGAAAGTTTATAGAAGGAATGGTTAAATATTTTAAAGAGAAAAATATTATTGTTAAGAGGGTGAGATTTTATGATTCTTTTCAAGATCCTTATAAAAAAGAAATGGAATATCATAATCCTCAAACACATTTATACAATAATATGCCAATTACTGATGAAGTGATTGAATATTGGAAAAAAACCGGGGAAAAAATAAGTAAGAAAGAATTTGAAGATTGGATGAAAAGAGGAATAAAAGTTGGTTACAAGACTTATAATTTAGATTTATCACCCGAAGAAATGGAAAGATTAAAAGAGATTATTGTAGAATAAAATTTTTGTTTGCAAGTATCAAATATAGCTTTGCTGGAGCCTATTTTGCCCTGACGGGGGTGAATCTGGGGCTTGATTTGGGAGGGAGGGGTATTACAGTTTTAGTTACTACTAGTACTAATAGACATACTATTGCTGGAAATAACTCAATTTCTACATATGTTGGTTCTTGGATAAGAGTTTTTGATGATGATGGAAGCTTAGTAATGGAAGGGGCAGCAAGAAATCAAGGCGAGTTAACAAATTTATTGAGAGGAAGAAAAATGCATAAAAATTGGAATGTGGAAAATGGAAATACTCCAAATGGAATTTATGAAATTACTGCTGTTATTTCAAGAGCCAATATTCGAGGAAATGAAGTAGATTCTTATGGACCTTATCAATTTTTATTAGAAGGGATTTATGGTGATATTATGGATACTTCTCCATTCAGAGGAAGAAATGGTAATCTTTTGATTCATACAGGGAGAAGTAATTATATGAGTTACAGGACCAATGATATTCCTTATTATTTATATCACACTTTTGGTTGTACACGAGTTGAAAATCAATTTGCAGTTGATTTTTATAACTGGCTTATAAGAAATGATAAACTTAGAGATAATCATCCTGATTATTTTATAATATTTGATGGAGATAGCTATGAATCTTTAATTAGAATATCAAGGGGATTAGAAACAGATTTAAATCTTAGAAGTTTGGGTAGTAATATAAGTTATTTTGAATATGCAAGAAACAATTCCATTAATAATCCAATAAATGTTTTTACAAATGAAAATAATTTTTATTATCATTTTTTTAATTACACAAACAGATTTGAGGCGTTAAGATATTATTTTGATTATGATTTGTCAAATGTTGGAGGTTTTTTGAGATGGAGATAATGTTAAAAGTTTTAATATTGATTTTATTATTTTTTGCATGGGAGTGGGGATTTGGAAAAGATAAAATAGAAAAAATTATAAATGAACTTAATAACTGTAATAGCTTTGAGGAATATTATAATAAATTAGATGATTTAAATATTAAAATTCTAATTGAACTAATTGAAAAAAAGAAAATTAAAAACAAAATTTTTGTTGATAACTTGATATTGAGGTTAATAACTTATAAAAAAGTTTTTGAAAATCCTGCTTATTTAATTAAAGTTGAAAAAATTTTTCCAGATATGTGGTGGCAGGAAGAAGGTGGAATATTAGTAGAATTCAGAAATTTGGAATTTGATAAAAAGATTTATTTTTTAACTAATCTTGTTGAATATGCTAAATTATCATATAAAAATAAAAAAAGTAAAGCTTTTTACTCTGTCAAAAGATATTTAGTTTATTTCTTTTTTTGTAGTGAGTTTTTTTGTGGCTTGGATATTGAAAAAGACAATTTTTTGAATTATGGAATATGGGCATTGTATGATAAAGATGAAATGACAGCTTCAGTTATAGACCCTAAAAGTTTTAAATTAAAGTTGAAAAAGGGGAAATCTTTGAAAATATTCAATGGTAACGGAAGGAGCAAGACACTTTATTATGCTTGCGGAAGGATAAAAAAGTTAATAGGTAAAAGTGATAACAGTAATATTGAATTCATGTTAGAAGATAAATTTGGATGGAGTGAATTAATATTGCCTGAATGGATTGGAGATGAAAGTATAGAATTGACTATAGAAGAAATTTACAAGGGAAGTAGATTTAAAAATGTTTTTGTTAGTGAAATAACTGAAGAGTGGGAATTTAATAATGAGATTGATATTATAAAGAAATATATTTATTACGAACTTTTACCTCAGTTAAAACTTAAATAATTTTATTTTTTTGCTACTAATACTAAGGAAGTATTAAAAACTAGATTTATGGAGCCTACTTTGCCCTGACGGGGGTAAATCCGGGGGTGGATGATAATGGGAGATTTTTGAAAGTTGTAACGAATGGGAAGAAAAAATTTGTAACTGTAGAGAAGTGGAAAAATACTAAAGAAGGAAGGAAAAATTCTATAGAAGGGCTTGCGAAAGAGCTTGGTGTTGACAGGAAAGTTGTAATTGAAGCATTAAGGAGGACGGGAAATTATAATGGTATGAGTGATGCCGAGATAGCGAAGAGACTTATACAAAATTTTGTGTCTCTTTATAAAATCTAGTAGCGAAAAGTTGGTTAATTTCGTATAAAGCCTCTCTGAAAGCAGGTAGAGGTTTAAACCACTTACCTTTCTTCAAGTTTTGTACAGTCAGAAATATTGAAATTTCTGCTGTTTTTGTAGACTGAAAATGTCCACCAGAATTTATTCTAATTAATTCTATTCTACTATGCAAGTTTTCGACTATATTTGTTGTGTATATGTGTTTTCTAAGCGGTTCAGGATATTTGATAAAGCTGAAGTA